>CANHTS010000008.1 GCA_947463435.1 Flavobacteriales bacterium
GGTGCAGGAATGCCGCTTGCCGCCTTTATCGCCAGGGCCGACATCATGGATAGTTTGGCTGATAACCCGGTATTGGGTCATATAACTACGTTCGGCGGGCATCCGGTAAGTTGCGCCGCAGCTGCCGCGGGTTGGAGAAAAATGCAGCAATTGCAACTTCACCAGCGCGCCGTAGCACTTGAAGCGGTCTTCAGACGGGAGCTGCAGTCTATTCCCAACACCGAAATCCAAGGCAAAGGTGCCTTGCTGGCTTTGCATCTGCATAACGACGAGCGATGCAGGAATACCATCCGCCATTGCCTGGAACTCGGCCTCATCAGCGATTGGTTCCTGTTTGCTCCCGATGCATTGCGCATTGCACCACCGCTAATAATGACCGATGTGCAGGCTATTCAAGCCTGTCAGATCATTCGCGAAGCGGTATCCCGAGCAGACCGCGATTTGCATTCCGTTCAATAAGAATTTCTTCCCATTCCGGTGGCAGTAATTTATCTTTGAATGACGTCGAAGGCAAGTGCAACGATTGTACCCGTTCGGCGACCAACGATAAAGGAATACCATGAAACACCTCAGAAAACTGCTTTTTGTCGGTGCAGCCGCTACGCTGGCACTCGGCTTCAATGCCTGTGAACGCATCAGAGACACCAAAGAAACCATCAGCAGTGCGGAAGATTTCGCCAACAGCGAAACCGAATTTGCCGGCGCCTTTGATATCAGCGACGACCTGAACGGCCGCGATCCGCGCCTGCGCTCTTCCGCCGGTTCCATCCTCCCCAGCGGCGCCGTGATCAATTGGGTTGATACCAGCTTCACCGACGGCGATGGCATCGAATACAGCATCGACTTCGGTCCGCTCGGTAGCAGCGCGCCCTTTGGTCGCCTCTGCGGTGACGGGCGTTTCCGTGCCGGTGTTTTCACCGTTACGCTTGATCGCCGCTACACCGAAATCGGCGCGACCGGAAACCTGCGCATCCTCGATTCCGACAACTATTACAGCGGCGACGGCATCACCATGACCAAGATCAGCGGCAATATTGCTGTCACACGTAAAGACGTACAAAAAGTCATGATCATCATCACAGACGGCATGGCTTCCCGGAACGGCAAAACCTGGCAGTTCAACGGTACCAAGGAAGTGGAGAATACCAAGCCCGGTTCGATCGGAATCCTCGGCGACGAATTCAAAGTAACCGGTTCGGGTTCCGGGGTCAACAAAGATGGCGTAGCCTATACCTGGAATATCACCCAGCCACTCATCAAGCGTATTGAAATCGGTTGCGCCCGCACCTTCATCAGCGGCATCATTTCGCTGGTAAACAGCGGCGGCGGAACCTTGTCCGTTGATTTTGATCCAGATCCAGATCCGGCAGGCCCGCGCTGCGACCGCAAGGCGCGTGCAACCATCAACGGCAAATCGTTCGATTTCGAAGTTCAGTAATCACGGAGTCACCGAAGAAAAAGCCCGGTTTCAGACCGGGCTTTTTGCGTTTATTTGCGGCATCTTGAACCGCTTTCCCCGTTTCATTTTACTCTTCCTCACGGCAGCCGGAATAACGGCTTGCAATAAGGAACCTGAAGTACTCGCCACCGAGCCGGTATACCGCACTGCGCAATCCTTGCACATGGTTTCCAGGCTCTGGGAAATGGTGCACCTCACCGGAACCGGAAAATCTGCTGAAGTGCTGCCCGCAGGGGTGCGCCGCAAGTGGATCGATTCGACCCTGGCCGATATGGACGGCCTTGAATACGAGATCGATTTTGGCCGCATCACAGCCTCAAGGCCCAATGGCAGACTTTGCCCGGATGGTTTCTACCGGGGCGGACGCTTTCGTATCCGGCTTAACAGTTTTCTCTGGCTGCCCGGCCTCTATGCCGAATTGCACATGCTGCAACAAGATACCTGCACCTGGTCGGATGGAACTACCCTTATTCCGCTCCGTGGTAAAGTGGTTTTCGAAATGGATAACGACTGGTCGTACCGCATCGATGCCTACCTTTCCTCTGGCCATGAAAACGACAGCAATTACCTGCGCACAGAAAGCATGATAGCCTTTACAGAAGACAAAGGTTTTCCTGGCCAGGCTTCCAACCTGTACCGGCTGGAGGGGGAGGGAAGTCTGTATTTCGGGAAAGATTCCGTGAATTGGAACGTGTTGAACCCGCTCCTGAAGCGCATCGATGCCGACTGCATGGGCAGTTTTTTCCGCGGAACCCTCGAAGCACGCTACCGACGCGAACTTTACTCCGCCGATTTCAATCCTTACGGTAACGATGCCTGCGACCGTTGGATAAAAATCTGGAAAGGACGCTCCGAATACCTGGTCCAATTGAACTAAAAAGGTAAGGTAACACCCGTTTTTTTAGGTTTAATTTGCAGTCCGCATGGACAATTTCGTCGTATCCGCACGCAAGTACCGCCCGCTCAGCTTTGCCGACGTGGTTGGGCAGCGCCATGTGACGGATACGCTCATGCACGAGATTGAAAACAACAAACTCGCGCAGGCTTTCCTTTTTACCGGTCCGCGCGGTGTGGGTAAAACCACCTGTGCCCGTATCCTCGCGAAAGTCATCAACAGCCACGGTGCTGAGGTAGATCCGGATCAGGATTTTGCCTTTAACATCTTCGAACTCGACGCGGCCAGTAACAACAGCGTAGACGATATCCGCAAGCTCACCGATCAGGTGCGTATACCGCCACAGACCGGCAAATACAAGGTGTATATCATCGATGAGGTGCACATGCTCAGCCAGGCGGCCTTCAACGCTTTCCTGAAGACGCTCGAGGAACCGCCTTCCTACGCCATCTTCATTCTCGCAACAACTGAGAAGCACAAGGTGTTGCCGACCATCCTTAGCCGGTGCCAGGTTTTTAATTTCAACCGCATCCTGGTTTCAGATATGGTGGCGCACTTGCAAAGCATCGCCAACCAGGAAGGTGTAAAAGCCGAAACCGAAGCACTGCATCTGATCGCTGTAAAAGCGGATGGCGGTTTGCGCGACGCCTTGTCTATCTTCGATCAGCTGGTGAGTTTCACCGGTGGCGATCTCACCTATGCCAAGAGTGTTGAAATTCTCAACGTACTCGATGCAGATGTCTATTTCAGGCTTTGCGATTGCTTGCTGGCGGAAGACCGTGCCGGTGCGCTGCTCCTGTTTGACGATGTGCTGCGCCGCGGTTTCGACGGGCAGTTCTTTGTAAGTGGATTAAGTGAGCACCTCCGCAACCTCATCGTTTGCAGGGAACCCAAAACCGAACAATTACTGGAGGTGGCCGATGCCTTCCGTCCGCGCTATGCAGAGCAGGCGCGCAAGGCCGATTTGTCCTTCTTCCTCAATGCCCTCAATTTCACCAGCGAGGCCGACCAACAATACAAAGCCAGCCGCAATCCGCGCTTGCTGGTTGAATTGATGTTGCTGAAGCTATGCCATTTGCAATCGTACGTGAAGCAGGTACCGGACATTGAAGCATTAAAAAAAAAATTTCTGAGCGACGCCTCCTGAAGGCCGCTTCCGGAGAAGCCAAACCGGCCCATGAGATGCCGGCGAAAAAGGTCGCTGCGCCTATCCGAACCCAGGTCAAATCGTTCGAAGATTACCAACGCGAGAAGCAAGCCGCCAAGCCCGAAGTGAAGGCGGAGGATGGCAGCCCGACACCACCGCCGGAGACCGAACGCGTGGATTGGGATCTTGTGAAGGAATGGGTTTTCATGGTAGATAAATTGGCATCGGATGGAAAGATGGCCGAGTCTATTTTCATGAAAGACCTGCAACCGGAGGAAATCGGAGACGTGATCCATGTGAAGGTGCCGGCTGAAAGCAAGCGGGAGATGATGGAAAGCCTCCGCCCGCGTTTCCTCGACCAGGTAAGGCGGCGCTGTGGCAGGAACTTTACGATAGAAATCGAAGTGGCTGCCCGCGATGAAGTGATCATGCGGCCGTATACCCCGCGCGAAATTCTGGCCGAAATGGCCCGCAAGAATCCGCATATTCAGGAATTGATTGAAACCCTGCGTTTCCGCGTTTAAGCTTAGGGCATCCGCCGGCTCCTGTGTAAATTCGCAGCGGTGCACATGACTACCGGCGAACCATCCTTCGACAATACTGAAATCGCCTTTCGCTTCCGCAGCAATGGCGACTTGCGCAAAGCTGAATTGCTCTTCAGAACATTCAACTTCCCCTGGCTGGTCAAGAACGGTCCGGGCATGGCCGCGAAGGCAGTGGATTTTGGATTCAAAGGCCTGATCAAAAGCACCATTTTCAGTCATTTCTGCGGCGGCGAAACCATCGCCGAGTGCAAACCAACCATCGGGCTGCTTTGGAAGCACAAGGTCGGAACCATACTCGATTATTCAGTGGAAGGAGAGGAGCAGGAGAGCGTGTTTGAAGCTACCTGCAACGAAATCATCCGTACTATCCTCGAAGCTTCCGGCAACGAAGCCATTCCTTTTTCCGTTTTCAAAACCACCGGCATTGCACGTTTCACCTTGCTGGAAAAGGTGCAAAAGGGTAACGAACTCAACGCTGCCGAGAAAGCTGAATGGGAAAAAGTGCGCGAGCGCTTCATCCGCATTTGTCAGGCTGCACATGATCACCGGGTTCGGCTTTTCGTTGATGCCGAAGAAACCTGGATTCAGGAACCCATAGACCGCCTTGCCGAAGAGATGATGCGCCGCTTCAATACCGAGCGCGCGATCATTTACAATACCTTGCAGATGTACCGCCACGACCGTCTGGCCTATCTGCAGCGCATGCTAAGCGAAACCGGTTTCTACCAGGGTTACAAGTTGGTGCGCGGAGCCTACATGGAAAAAGAACGCCAGCGCGCAGCCGAAATGGGCTACCAGGATCCGATTCAACCGGATAAAGCTGCATCAGACCGCGATTACGATGCCGCCCTGGAATTGTGTGTATCCAATATAGACCGCGTGAGCATTTGCGCCGGAACCCACAACGAGAACAGCAGCCTGAAGCTTGTAGGCATGATGCGCGAGGCCGGATTGCGTCCCGATGACGAGCGGATTTACTTTTCACAGCTGCTCGGCATGAGCGACCATATCAGCTTCAACCTCTCGAACGCCGGTTTCCGTGTGGCCAAATACGTGCCTTACGGACCTGTGAAAGCGGTATTGCCCTACCTTGGCCGACGCGCCCAGGAGAATTCGGGCATGGCCGGGCAGATGGGCCGCGAATTGCGCTTGATACGCCAGGAGATACAACGCCGCCGCGGCTGATTCCAAAACGCACAGTTGGTGCATAACTCGGCACAGAATTGCGGCCTCAGGATGCCGTAATTTTGAGGTCCAATGGCTGAAGATTTCCCTCCTTATTTAGATGGTCTGAACGAATCCCAGCTCGCCGCTGTAGTGAATACCGAAGGTCCGGTGATGATAGTCGCCGGCGCCGGCTCGGGTAAAACCCGCGTACTTACCTATCGCATTGCCCATATCATCCGTCGGGGTGCAGATCCTTTCAGCATCCTGGCGCTCACCTTTACCAACAAGGCCGCGCGTGAAATGCGCGACCGTATCCAGAAGCTGGTCGGCACTGAAGCCAAAAGTATCTGGATGGGCACCTTCCACAGCGTTTTTGCCCGCATGCTCCGCCAGGAAGCCGATAAAATCGGGTATCCCAAAGATTTCACCATCTACGATACCGACGACAGCAAGAACCTGATCAAGACCATTCTCAAGGAATGGAATCTCGACGATAAAACCTATAAACCTGCTGCCGTTCTGGGCCGCATTTCCATGGCCAAAAACAGCCTTATTCCTGCCGAGAAATACATCCAGGCGGTGGAACTCACGGCAGAAGACGAAAGGGCCAACCGTAGCCGCTTCGGCGAGTTGTTCGTTGAATACCAGAAACGCCTGCTCAAAGCCGGAGCGATGGATTTCGATGATATCCTCGTGAATACTGAACTGCTGCTGCGCAAGCATGCAGACGTAGCGAACAAATGGCAGCACCGCTTCAAGTATGTGATGGTAGATGAGTACCAGGATACCAATATGGTGCAGTATTACATCACCCGCAGGCTGGCTGCGGTGCATCAGAATATCTGTGTGGTGGGCGATGATGCGCAGAGTATTTATTCCTTCCGCGGCGCGACCATCCAGAACATCCTCAATTTCGAGCGCGATTATCCGGAAGTGAAAGTTTTCCGTCTGGAACAGAACTACCGCAGCACGCAAACCATTGTCAAGGCAGCCGGTTCGGTGATCAAACGGAACAAAGAGCAACTGGAAAAGAACGTTTGGACTTCAAACGAGGCGGGTGAGAAAATCAAGGTAGTGCGCACGGTGACCGACAACGAAGAGGGCCGTTGGGTGGCGCAGCATATTTTCGAGGAAAAGACCCGGAATCGCTTGCCCAACAAGGCGTTTGCAATCCTTTACCGCACCAATGCCCAATCGCGGAGCTTTGAAGAAGCCCTGCGTAAACTGGGCATTGATTATAAAATCTACGGAGGTTTATCGTTTTACCAGCGCAAGGAAATCAAAGATTTGTTGGCCTATCTGCGCTTGGTGATTAATCCAAACGACGAAGAGGCTTTCAAACGCATCATCAACTATCCTGCCCGTAAAATCGGGAATACTACCATCGATCGCCTGGTAATCCTGGCTTCAGAGAATGGCACCACGCTTTTCCATATTGCCTGTGAGGCACGGCGTTATCCGGTGCTGGGAGCTTCAGGCGTGGCGCTCGAGAACTTCGGTTTGATGATGCGCAGCTTTCAGGCTATGCTGAAAACCCACAATGCCTACGACCTGGCCTTGCATATTTCCAAGCAGACCGGGCTGATGCGTCTCCTGTTTGAAGACAAAACCACCGAAGGCGTGTCGCGCTACGAAAACGTTGTTGAACTGCTCAACGGTATGAAGGAGTTTGTGGAAGACGACACCAGCGAAAACGAAAAAGGTCTGGCGGAATTTCTGCAGGAAGTCGCCCTTTATACCGACGACCGGAAAGACAACGATCCGAACCGCGATACGGTAACCCTGATGACCATACACGGAAGCAAGGGCCTGGAGTTTCCCTATGTCTATGTGGTGGGTATGGAAGAAAACCTCTTCCCCTCGCAAATGGCACTGAACAGCCGGCAGGAACTGGAAGAAGAACGCCGTTTGTTTTATGTGGCCGTTACAAGGGCGGAGCGCCGCCTGATGCTCACCTTCGCCAGCAGCCGCTTCCGTTTTGGTCAATTGTTGCCGGGAGAGCCGAGCCGCTTCATCGATGAAATTGACCGGCAGTTCCTGGATATGGAAATGACCGGTCAGCAACGGCCTGCAGCCATGCAACAACGCGAGGAGAGAAGCAACCTATTCGACAGCCTGCAGCGCAAACAGGGCAACGCACCCGTGCCACCGTCCCGTCCGGCACCACCGCCCATCGCCGATCCGAATTTCGTGGAAGGCGATGTTTCAGGACTCGCAGCGGGTATGCGTGTGCAACACCAGCGTTTTGGTTACGGCGAAGTGAGCTCCATGGAAGGTGAAGGCGAAAACCGCAAGGCCAATATCGTGTTCGATAACTTCGGCGAAAAGAAACTCATCCTGCGATTCGCGAAATTGCGGATCGTAGAAGGGTAATCAACGCAACTTCCAGTATTTAAGGAGATCGTCGCGCCAGGCAGCGTCGCGGCTTATGGTGATTTCCGCATTCAAATCGGCCAGCATCGTGTACAAACCAAAATAGGTGCGGTTCACATACAGGGCATGCCGGTTGCCGCGTGGTTCTGTCGGTTTGCGCACCTCGGGCAGTTGGTATATTTCTTCTCCTTTTGCGTAGATCTGGTCGATGTATTCGGCCGTAAAACGGAAACGCTCCACCTGGAAGGGCCGTGCGAGCAGGTTCGTCATATCGAGGAAAGCCTGGCTCAATTCGCGCCGGGTCGCATCGTCGTCATTGCCGAAAACAATCTCCACAAACTCGAGGATGGGCCGCGTTACTTCCGGGTGCTGATGGATTTCATCCAGCAGGAGCGGGAAATAATGGTAATAGAAATCTTCCGGAACTTCCTTGATGCAACCAAAGTCAATCACACCGGTCTGGCCATCTGAGGTGAACAGGAAATTGCCCGGATGCGGATCGGCGTGAATGGCCCGCAGGGTGTGAAGCTGGAATTCATAGAAATCCCACAGGCTTTGTGCAATGCGGTTTTTCACTTCCTGCGAAGGATTGGTGTCGAGAAATTCCTTCAGGTGCAAACCGTCCATCCAGTCCATGGTCAGCACGCGGCGCGCAGAGTATTCCGGATAATAGCGGGCAAAGCGCAGTCCATCGATATGGGCGGAGCGTTCGGAGATTTCGGTTGAACGCCGGAGTTCCAGTTCGTAGTCTGTTTCTTCGAGCAGTTTCGATTCAACTTCCTCGAAATACTTGGCCATTTCGCGTTCTGACAAACCGAACATGCGAAGCGCCACCGGTTTGACCAGTCGCAGATCGCTGCGGATGCTGTCGGCGATGCCCGGGTATTGAATCTTCACCGCGAGGTCTTTTCCATCTTTGCTCGCCCTGTGCACCTGCCCGATGCTGGCGGCTGCAACAGAACGAAGATCGAAGGCATCGAAAACATCTTGCGGATTTTTTCCGGTTGCCTGTTTGAAGGTCTTCATTACCAGCGGAGCGCTGAGCGGAGGAGCGCTATACTGCGACAACATAAACTTATCGGTATATGCCCGCGGCAGCAGGTTTTTATCCATACTCAGCATCTGTGCCAGTTTCAGGGCACTGCCTTTCAGTTCGCTGAGACTTTCGTAAATATCTTCAGCATTGTCCCGGTGCAGCGTTTCCTTGCTCGTTTCTCCGTTTACAGCTTTTCGCGCATAGTATTTCAGGTAATTGGTACCAATGCGCGCACCGGTTCCGACGAGCTTCATGGCCCGTTCCACCTTGCCGGTGGGAATATTGTCTTTTACGTTTTTCACAGCGCTTTGCCGATAAGGAACTTGCCCAGATCAACGGCTTTGTCGAGGGTATTCCTCCCGAAAAGTTCCATGGTGAGCTGTACTGATTTCTCGATCAGGGCATCGGTATCTTCAAAACCTGCGCTCTGATCGCGGAACCAATAACCGAAAACCAGCAACAGGTTGAGCCACAATGCTTCCGGATAGATGCGGTTCAGGAATTTGCGGTCAGACAATTCACCGCCGGCTATCGCGGGGTTCACCATTTCATCGGCTACCTTAATAAATGCTTTGCGGAACCGATGCATGCGCTTGATGACAGCTGCCGGATCGGGATGCGCGGCCGCCCACGTATTCAGGAAGCTCCTGTTTTCGGCCAGTTTTTCAGTGAAGGCGAAGAAATAGGCCAATACTTTTTCCTGGAAACTGAAATCGCGGAAACTGTCCTGTTCATTCAGCGCTTTCCATACCTGTTCAGCGAAACCGGAGAGGATATCCGCTTCCAGCGCTTCGAATGAAGGGAAGAACAGGTAGAAGTCTGTTTCACTGATTTTGTTCTTTTTGCAGAAGGCGGTTACGGAGGCCGGACGGGTGCCAAACTCAGCGAACCACGCCATATATTTACCGGAAATCGTTTCTTTGTTCATGTCAGCGAAGCAACAGCTTAGGAACGTTATCAACAGATTAAATGTTTGCAACAGCGGATTTTTCCGACGAAAGTGCTTGCTATGTTTTCCGGTTTGTCTATATTTGAACCAAAATTCATCATGATGAAACTAATCAGATACGCTTCCTTTGCCCTGCTGGCAGGTGTTGTGTTCACGGCTTGTAAGTACGAGGAAGGCCCCGGTATCAGTCTGCGCTCCAAGCGTGACCGAATTGCAAACGAGTGGCGTGTAGAGAAGTTCGTTTACGATGGACAGGATGTTACATCCACCGTCAACGACACTTTTTTCACTACCGTTATCAATCTGTACCGCACCGGTTATTACGGCCTGGTTATCATGGATAAATTCGGCAACACTTCGCACACAGGTAACTGGCGCGAACTGCACAGCGGAATCTACAATAAATACCAAGGTGCTCGTCCACGCCCGTTGGTCGACATGAACAACAATGGCAAATGGTCATTTGACTACCGCCACGACAAGATACAGATCTATCCTGAGCTGAGCACCGGAGCAGACAGTTTCAACGTGCGGGGCGCAATGAACTGGGGTGTGATCATGTTGAAAGAAAAGCAGCTGAAAGTAATCGGTAAAGACCGCGGCAGCATTAACTGGTCGATGGATTTGAAGCCGGTGAACGGTGAACCTTACTGGTTCTAAAACAAACTGACAACATCTTTGGAAAGCCCTTGAAAAAGGGCTTTCTTTTTTTGTGCTACCTGTAGAACTTTGCCCTGAGCATGTTGCAAACCGATTACAATACCCAAAGAGAACCGCTGAATATTTCTGAATATGGCCGCAGTATACGCGATTATGTGCGCCATATAGCTTCGTTGCCCGATAAGGAACGCCGCACCAGTTTGGCTCATTCGCTGGTTCAGGTGTTGTTTACCTTGAACCCGGCACTCCGCGAACAGGCCGATGCCCGTCAGAAACTCTGGGATCATTTGCATGTGCTGAGCGATTTCAGCCTCGATGTAGACAGCCCGTTTCCCATTCCTGAAAAGGAAGCGTTGGAAAAGAAGCCGCTTTCCATTCCTTATAATGATAGCCTGATTCGATTTCGGTTTTATGGCCGTAACCTCCAACTCATGGCGCTGAAAGCCGCTTCCATGGAAGAAGGTGAGCTGAAAAGGGAAATGGTCAATACCATCGCCTCTTTCATGTACAACAGTTGCCGGAGCTGGAACAACGAAAACCTGAGTAACAACGTTTTAGCAGAACACCTGCGTATCCTTTCCAAAGGAGCACTCGAATTGAATCCGGAAGAGCTGGAAGTGAGTGAAGACAATTCTCCGCCGGTAAAACGCTTCAACAAACCGCAGCAGCAGGGCAGGGGCGGACAAAACCGCAACAACCAGGGCGGTGGCAGGTTCAACCGCCGGAACAAAGGTTTCCGCAAATTCTGAACTCCATGAGTGTATTTCGAATAGAAGGCGGCCATTCCCTGCATGGTGAATTGCATCCCCAAGGTGCCAAGAATGAAGCATTACAGGTACTTTGCGCTGTATTGCTTACCCCTGAACCCGTTGAAATAGAGAATGTTCCCGAAATCAGGGATGTACAGAAGCTGATTGAATTGCTGCAGGATCTCGGGGTGAAAACCGAACGCATGGCCAAAGGTCATTACCGCTTCATTGCCGATCAGGTAGATCTCGAATACCTGTATACGGAAGACTTCCGCAAAAAAGGCGCCGCCCTGCGCGGCTCCATCATGATCGTTGGTCCGCTGCTCGCCCGCTTCGGAAAAGGATATATCCCCAGTCCGGGTGGTGACAAAATCGGCCGCCGACGCCTCGATACCCATTTCGAAGGTTTCATGAACCTCGGAGCGCGTTTCGAATACTTACCCGAAGAAAAGTTCTATCGTGTAAGCGGCAAGCCACTGACAGGCAGCACCATGTTGCTCGATGAAGCCTCCGTTACCGGTACTGCCAATATTGTAATGGCAGCTGTGATGGCACAAGGCGAAACCGTTATTTACAATGCCGCCTGCGAGCCATACGTGCAGCAACTCTGCCTGATGCTCAACCGCATGGGTGCCAATATCAGCGGAATTGGTTCCAATCTCTTGCGCGTGCAGGGCGTCGAATACCTCGGCGGAACCCAACACCGCTGCCTGCCCGATATGATCGAGATCGGTTCATTCATCGGCATGGCGGCTATCACGCAAAGCGATATCACCATCCGCAATTGCCGCGTGGATATGCTCGGACCTATTCCGCGTATTTTTGGCAGGCTGGGTATCCGCATGGAAATCAAAGGCGACGATATCCATGTGCCGGCACAAGACCATTACGAAATCGAATCGTTTATCGATGGTTCGATATTGACGGTGAGCGATGCCATCTGGCCGGGATTCACACCCGACCTGATCAGTATTGCGCTCGTAACCGCAACCCAGGCCCGCGGAACCGTATTGATTCATCAGAAAATGTTCGAAAGCCGGTTGTTCTTCGTCGACAACCTGATAGATATGGGCGCGCAGATTATTCTCTGCGATCCGCACCGTGCAACGGTTATCGGTCTGGACCGGAAAACGCGGCTGCGCGGCATCCAGATGAGCAGTCCGGATATACGCGCCGGAGTAGCCTTACTTATTGCGGCCATGAGTGCCAAAGGTGTGAGCACCATCCGCAATATCGAGCAGATCGACCGCGGATACGAGCAGATTGAAGCCAGGCTCAATCCGCTGGGCGCGCGCATCGAACGTATCAGCTGATCAGAGCCGGTCGGCGAATTCCACCAGTCCCGGGTCGATCACAAAATCGCGCGGCTTCAGCGCCCTTTCCATCGTTAAACCTTCCAAGCTCGTGCAACGGCTCAGCGCCACATACAGTTGCCCGGGAGCAAAAACCTGCTTGCCAAGGTCTACATGTACACGATCAAATGTCAAACCCTGGCTCTTGTGGATGGTAATCGCCCAGGCCGGTTTCAGCGGATACTGGCGGTAAGAACCGATTACCTGCTCCTTGATTTGCTGCTTTTCTTCATCCCAGCTGTATTCGATGTTTTCCCACTCGGCCGGTTCCACACGGTGAATTTGTCCGTCTTCCATGCGAATCTTCACATGATCGGGTTCCATGGCTTCCACACGCGCGAGTGAACCGTTCATCCAACGCTTGTCGGGGTCGTTGCGAACCAGCATCACCTGCGCCTGCTCGCGCAGTTGCAGCACCGGCTCCACCGGCACGAGTTCTTCCCGGAACTGATTGCGCAACAATCCGGTATACACGCGCTCCCTTCCGGGAAGGCGCTCGAGCTGTTGGCGGTTGATATGCTCGGCCTGGGCGCGCATGGTGCACAAGATCATGCCCATATCGCTATCCGTATACGGCGCCACCCGCTTGTTCAGCGTTTCCCATTCATCTTCTTCTATCTGCCCGCGTTTTACACTTTCCAGCAGACGTATAAAGTGCCGGTCGTGCTGGCGGTAGATTTTGGTGAGGCGGAAAGGTGTGAATCCTTCCGCTTCCATTACATGCGATTTGAAGAAATACGGCGCTTCGTAGTACTGCCGCAGCAGCGGAGCTTCAGTTTGGGTAACTACGGGCGGCAATTGAAAAGGATCGCCGGAAAGCAAAAGCCGTTTACCACCAAAAGGCTCTTTCGATTGCAAGGCGAAACGCAAAACCTGGTCGACCGCGTCGAGGGTATCGGCGCGCACCATGCTGATTTCATCGATCACCAGCAGCTCAGCCTTGCGGAAGAGGCGCAACTGGGCAGAGCGGAAACGCAGTTTCATCAGCCGGCTGTCGCCCGGAATCAAAGGCCCAAGCGGAAGCCTGAATAAGGAATGCAGGGTCTGCCCGCGGATATTCAGCGCAGCAATACCGGTAGGCGCGCTGATGAGCATGTTCGGATACACTTTTTCCCGCAGCTCCTGTATCAGCGTGCTTTTTCCACTGCCTGCAGGACCGGTCAGCAGGGTAACCGTCGGCCATTGGCTTTCCAGCATTTCGCGCATGGCTGCCGCTGTTTCCGAAGGTTGTTCCATGGGTCCGAAAGTACAGCATTCCGACGGCTGCCGCTGTGCCTGATTGGTAAACCTTTTACCCGGCCGGCTGTTTACAACACATGACACAACTCGCTGCCGGGCAGAAAGCCCCCCATTTTGAAGCCCTCAACCAAGACGGGAAAACGCTGCGCCTTTCCGATTTCAGCGACCGTAAACTGGTGCTCTATTTCTATCCGAAAGATGATACGCCCGGCTGCACTGCCGAAGCCTGCAACCTGCGCGATAACCACAATGCCCTGATCGACGCCGGATATGCCGTGCTGGGTGTCAGCCCTGACGATCCCAAAAAACACCGCAAATTCATCGACAAGTTTGAATTGCCTTTCGATCTGCTGGCCGACACAGAACAGACCGTTGCCAATGCCTATGGTGTTTGGGTGGAAAAGTCTATGTACGGACGCAAATACATGGGCATGGCCCGCACCACTTTTGTGATCGACGGCGATGGCACCATCCTCGAAGTGATCGAGAAAGTGGATACCAAAAACCACACTGCGCAGATTCTCTGATACCGGCCTGGGTTCAGATCAACAGATTCATCATAAAAAGGCGGTTGAGATAAACCGCCACCGCGAGGCTAAGGCAGAGCAGCATTGCAAGTGCCCAGGTTTTCACTCTGGTACCCATGCGCATCCAATTTGCTCCCGCAATGGCCTGGCGGTGAAATGCCAGGTATGGCGACATGCTCATGGGAACCAGCCAGAACAAAAGGAGGAAGCTGATAGAGAAAACGGCTTCCTCTTTGCGTTTCCGGCGCCACATGAGTACACTGTAAACCAGCGCTGCCAGCACAAGCAAGGTCATGCCAACGGCGAAATAATCCGGGAAGGCATGGTCGAAACTCACGGCTTTTTGTGCCCTTTCCCACAGAATCCCCAGCATTTTCAAGGGACTGTTTATTCCGTGTCCGTATTTGGATTGGGTAACGAAGAAGGCGAAAGGAATACCGGACATTTTCCATTGTATGAAAAGGAAAATGCCAAATGAAACCAGGACGGAAGCCGGCGCCATCAGGCTTTTCAACAGGAATTTCCATTGTCTCCAATGCCGCAGCAACAACAAGGGACCTGCCAGCAAAGCCAGGAAGAACCCGGTAGAATAGGCGATGGCTGCGAAGAAACCCCACACGGCGGCACGCGCATAACGGCCGCGCAGCAGGTTGTCGATATAGCCGGCAGACAGCAACAGGTAGAGTACAATGGGAAACGCCGCGTGCAGGTAAACCGAACCCGGCCAGGTAGCGGCCAGGGCCATGAAGAGCAAGGTACGGATGCGTGAATTACCCGGCGCTACCCAGGTGTAAATGCGTGCGAACCACAGCGGCAGCAGCAGGTTGACGATCCACATGGAACCTTCGAGCGGCGGAATACCCAAATACATCAAGGCGCGCAGCAGCAAGGGAAATCCCGGCATCCAGCCGCAGTTGCCGCATAAATCGGGAGAGCCGGGCGGGTATGCCTTGAACTGCGTCCAGCAGGGGAAAGCTTCGTAGCCTTTTTCTGCGATGGAGAAATACAGTCCGCTATCCCAACGCGCCCAGAAAACAGGTTGAAAGACATCCCATCCGTGTTCCGGAAAAGAAAGGAGGATAACGGCTTTAGAAAGCAGAAATGCGAAGAGTACGCAGGCAGGCGCTTCCCAGCCGGATTTCAGCCAGGAAAGCCTGATATTCATGCTACCTCCTTCAGTTGTTTTTCGAGGAAGCTGAAGAGACTGCGCACATAAGCTTCCGAGAAGTCAAAGCGCACGCCGGCAGCTTCATAGATGGCAGGAACCGGGCGGGTATAACCGAGTTTGAGGGCCTCCATATAACGTTCCACTGCTTCGCGACCTTTTTCCAGAGAACCTTTCCAGACGCCCAGTGCGCCGAGTTGGGCCATGCCGTATTCGATGTAGTAGAAGGGAACTTCGAATATGTGCAACTGTTTGTGCCAACTGCTGGCCAAGGCACTTTCATACCCTGCATAGTCGACGAGTCCGGTGCCGAATTCGCGGTTGATCTTTACCCAGGCATCGGTGCGCTCTTCGCGGGTATGCTCGGGATTTTCATAAATCCAATGTTGGAATTTATCGACGATTGCGATCCAGGGCAGGGTTTGCACAATACCTTCGAGCTGTTCGCGCATGGCGCGCTTGCGTTCGGTATCGTTTTCGAAAAAAGCATCCCATCCCGGCATGCTCAGCAGCTCCATGCTCATGCTGGCCAGCTCGGCTACTTCGCTGGGGGTGTTCTTGAACGCGTTCATTTCGAGTGGCGCGCTGAGGAAGGTATGCACGGCATGTCCGGCTTCGTGAACGAGGGTTTCCACATCGCGCATTTTGCCGCTGGCGTTCATGAAGATGAAAGGCATATTGGTTTCCGCGAGCGGGTAATTGTACCCGCCTGGAGCTTTTCCCTTGCGGCTTTCGAGGTCGAGGAAACCGCGTTCTTTCATCGTTTCCAGGCACGCGCGGAAAAACGGATGCACTTTATCGAGACAAGCCAGCGATTTGCTCACGAGTTCTTCGCCACCTTCGAAGGGTTTCAAAGCAGGCCGGTTGAATGGATCGACAGAAAGATCCCAGGGCCGCAGTTCATCGAGGTCGAGGCTGCGCATCCGTTGCTGATACTGTTTGCGCAGCAGCGGAACCACTGCAGTGGCAATGGCTTCGTGGAAGTTGAAACAGTCTTCAGGCGTAAAGTCAAAGCGACCCATGGCCTTGAACATATAGTCGCGGTAATTGGCAAAGCCGGCATTTACAGCAACCTGATGGCGCAGTTTCACCATTTTGCCAAACAGCTCGTCGAGTTTCTCCGTATCGGCAGTGCGGCGTTCGTACATCAAAACCCACACCTTTTCGCGGATGTTGCGATCGGGGTTCATCAGGTACACAGCCGCTTGTTCCATGGTGATGTCGGCGCCATTCCAGCGAATGCTCATGGCACCCTGGATGGCTGAATACTGCTGCGCCAGGGTTTGCAGTTCGGTTTGGAGCGGGATGTTCTCTTCCCGAAAAATTTCGGTGGCAGTGCGCAGGCTGCGGAAGTAGATGCGGTAGGCTTCGTCTTGCGCCTCGAGTTCGCTGCACCACGGGAAGGCCGTGATACGGCGGTTGATGGCATCGTCGGCCTGGGCAATATGGGGCTGGATATCTTGCACGAAGGTGAGGTAAGCCTGCTCGTGTTCCGCATCGGAGGTATCGCAGGTCATGCGGATATAGCGCCATGCAAGGTCTTCGCTGACTGCGCTTTCGAGTTCGCTGACATCGTGCAGGTATTTCCTGAATCCTTCCAGGTCATGGACGGATCGTTTCTGCAAGTCGCGGTAAAAAGGTTCCAGATCACTCCAGCTGGCGACGCGTAGAGCGGAGGGGAGGTAACTGCGTTCTGCCATGTTTCAGCTTCCCATTTTACGGGGTGTGCTGGTTTTGCTTTTCCCGCCTGCAGGGCCTTTAACGGGTGCAACTTTGGCGGTCGGCGGTGGAACATTGCGCGGGGTATTCTTGCTGCGCGTATCCTCTGTCAGGCTGTCGCCGGCTTGTTCGCTGCCTTCTTCGGCAGTTTCGTCGAGCTTTTCAAAATCCAGCACATCGCGGAGTACGCTGTACCAAACGGCCAGCTTGCGCATGTCAGAAACATACACACGCTCTCGGTCGTAATCGGGCAGGGCTTTTTCCATGAATGCTTTGTAGGCATCGTTATCGGCTTTGCCATCCGGAACCTGGAGGCCTTCTGCTTCGGCGGCGCGGATATTCTTCAGCACCTGGGCCAGACGCGCATCTTCGCCCGAGGTAAATAAAGCGATATCGGCGAGTACTGAAATCTTCTGGTTTAAGGTGGTGGAAAAGCGCTTGCGCTGCGCGTCAATGCTCTCTACAATCAGTCCATTGCGGTTGCGGCCGATTACATGATGCAGGCCACCCATACCTGAAATGGCGACGATATCTTTCAGTTCCATAGCCTGCAAAAATGCAGGTTTTTTCGGGATGATGTTTCAGTCTGTTTGCAGTCCTTCGTCATACCGCAGCCAAATCCAGTTCCAGGGCTTGCGGCGGCGCAGATACCCGCAGCGCCTGTCGTTGGCCCAGGCTTCCCTTTCGAAGCTTATCATGCGGTAGGCGGTATAGCTGTCGTGCCGCAGCCTGTGCCAGAGATATTCGAGGCCATACCACAGGTAAAAGGGCAGGATAAGCATTTCGATTTGCTGGCGGAGGTGGATGATTTCATGCCGTTTGACGCGGGCCGGTATCTGGTTTTTCGGCAGCGAGGTAATTATAAACGGCCAGAGCGCCATGGTATGGTGCCGCCGGCTGCCGAGGCTGAGCATACGAAAAAGTGCGGGAGCATGGAGTATGAGCATGGATATACTATTCGAATATCGTCAAGGTTTCGGTCAGCCGCTACTAATTTCGCAGCATGGTTCAACGTGTGGTGAGCGGCATCCGGCCGACCGGACGCCTGCATATCGGCAATTATTTTGGTGCGGTACAGAGTTTCATCGCCTTGCAAGACAAGCATCCCTGTTACTTTTTCATCGCCGATTTCCATTCCCTCACCACGCATCCCACACCCGGCGACCTGCAAGGCAGTGTGCGCACCGTCCTCGCTGAATACCTG
The DNA here is from genome assembly GCA_947463435.1 of Flavobacteriales bacterium. Lineage (GTDB taxonomy): Bacteria > Bacteroidota > Bacteroidia > NS11-12g > UBA955 > REEB481. The sequence goes on from CANHTS010000008.1 coordinate 18,187, forward strand.
GCTGCGGGGCTCGATCCCGATCGCACCACCTTATACCTGCAGAGCGACTTGCCTGAAACCGCTGAATTGTATCTCTACCTGAACATGAATGCGTACCTCGGTGAGTTGGAACGCGTGAGTTCGTTCAAAGAGAAGGCCAGGTCGCAGCCGGATAACATCAATGCCGGCTTGTTGACCTATCCGGTGTTGATGGCGGCCGATATCTTGCTTCACAAAGGAACCCACGTTCCGGTTGGCAAAGACCAGGAACAGCACCTGGAGATGGCCCGCACTTTTGGCAACCGCTTCAACCGTCTTTACAAAGCAGAAGTTTTCCCGGAACCACAGGCATTCAGCACCGGTGAAAGCCTCATCCGCGTTCCCGGCTTAACGGGCAGCGGTAAAATGAGTAAAAGCGCCGGTGATGCCGATTGCATTTACCTCGCCGAACCTGCAGAAAGCCTGCAGAAGAAAATCATGCGAGCCAAGACGGATACCGGTCCGATAGCGCCCGGAGAACCCATGTCGCAGGAATTACAGAACCTATTTGATCTGATGGCCCTGGTTACGCCTGCCGATGCCATTGCCCATTTCCGCGAAGCACATGCCAATGCCACCATCCGCTACGGAGACATGAAAAAGCAATTGGCGGCCGATATGGAAGCTTTTATCGCTCCTTGGCGCGAGCGCATCGAAGCCACGATCAACGACGATGCTTTACTCGAGCGAACAGCCCGTATCGGCGCGGAGAAAGCGCGTCAAAGCGCCCTGGAAACCTTGCGCGAAGTGCGTTCGTGCATTGGGTTGCGCAACATTTACTGAACTTGAATCTGCCTTAGATTTCCACATTAAGCGGTTGTGTAAGCCGCCTTTGTATTATTGCAGCATGGCCATGCATATAGCGATAGCAGGTAACATAGGAGCAGGAAAGACTACGCTCACCCAGATTCTTGCGCGTCATTACGGTTGGGAAATACAGTTGGAGGATATGGATGAAAACCCCTACATCAACGATTTCTACGAAGACATGCAGCGCTGGAGCTTCAATCTCCAGGTATATTTTCTCACCGTCCGCTGGAACAATATTCAGAAGATAAGGGCAGGGGAGAAGACGGTAATTCAGGATCGTACAATTTATGAAGATGCCTACATCTTCGCGCCCAACCTGCATGCCATGGGCCTGATGAGCACCCGGGATTTTGATAATTACAGCAAGCTTTTTGCTGCCATCAATACCAATATTTCACAACCCGACCTGCTTATTTACCTGCGGGCCGGCATTCCGCGATTGGTGAGTAACATCCAGCTCCGGGGCAGGGAATACGAAGAAGCCATTCGCCTCGATTACCTCAAACGCCTCAACGAGCGCTACGAAGCATGGATTGGCGATTACCAGGGTAAAATGATCATACTGAATATCGACGAACTCGATTTCCAGGAAGTGCCCGAGCATGCTAATCACGTAATCACGCAGGTTGAAACCGCACTGAACGGCCTTTTCTGAAAACAGGTGTGCTGAATCGGCAACATTTTACTTCCCGGCTGCAGGTTCGCCCGGACGATATCGATCTGTTCAGGCACGTTCACTCCAGCCGCTACGTCGATTATGTGCTGGCTGCGCGTTTCGAGCAGATGCGCGATGGCTACGGTTTCCCCATGGAAGAGTTCATGGCCGCCGGTTTTGGCTGGGTGGTTCGGCATTGCGAACTCGAGTACATGCGTCCGCTGATCATGGGCGATCAGATGGAAGTGGAGACCTGGCTGGAAGAACTGGAAAGCGATACCGCACGGGTCAATTTCATCATATATAAACTGCCGGCAAGGAAAGTGAGCTGCCGCGGCTGGTTCCGATATACTATGGTAAGTCTGGAAAGCGGCAGGGCCGTGCGCATTCCCGATTGGGTAATTGCCCGTTACAGCCTGCCCAATGAACCCTTAGCAACCGACGACTGATTATGGCAGGACACAGCAAATGGGCCAATATCAAGCACCGCAAAGCTGTGCAGGATTCCCGCCGCAGCAAGGTCTGGACGCGCATCCTGCGTGAAGTGACCATTGCCAGCCGGCAAGGCGGTCCGGAACCGGAAAACAATCCGTCGCTCCGTCTGGCCATCCAGAACGCCAAAGGTGCCAATATTCCCAAAGATACCGTTGAACGTGCCGTGCGCAAAGGCAGCGGGCAAGAGGCGGATAACCTGCAGCCTGTTGTCTATGAATGCTATGGTCCGTCCGGGCTCGGCATCATCATCGAAGCAACAACCGAGAACCTCAACCGCACGCTGGGAAATATCCGGGCGAACCTGAACAAATATGGCGGGAGCCTTGCTTCCCGCGGTGCCCTGAATTTTGTTTTTGCTCAAAAGGGTGTTTTTATGTTGGATGCACCCGCGCCGGAACAAGCCGACAAAGTTGAAATGTTGCTCATAGACGCTGGTGCAGACGATGTGCAACGCAACGAGCACCAGTGGGAAGTGCACTGTGCTTTCGAAGATTTCGGGCCCATGGTGCAGGCACTGCACGATGCCGGTATTCAAGCCCGCGAAGCCAATTTGCAGCGCATTCCAGTCATTTTTAAGAAACTGGCAGCAGACGACGCGCGACTGGCCTTGAAGCTTATTGCCAAATTGGAAGAAGACGACGATATCGACACGGTATACCATAACCTCGAGTACAACGAAGCATTGGCCGAGGCTTTAATTGCTTCAGGGGATCTTTAAAATCTACTTATCAATCGCTGTATTTTCGCAGCCCTTTCTATGGACAAACGAGCACTTCTGGAACAAAAGCGGGCTGCCTCGCAGCTTGGCGGTGGCGAAAAACGCATCGAAGCGCAGCACAAGCGCGGTAAGCTGACCGCCCGCGAGCGCCTGACCCTCCTGCTCGACGAAGGCTCATTTCAGGAAATCGGCGCTTTCGTTACCCACAGCAGCAACGATTTTGGCCTGGAAAAGCAGCGTTTTTTAGGCGATGGCGTTGTAACCGGCTATGGAACCATCGATGGCCGTCTGGTGTACGTGTTTTCTCAAGATTTCACCGTTTTCGGCGGTTCGCTTAGCGAAACCCATGCCCATAAAATCTGCCGCATCATGGACCTCGCCATGGAAAACGGCGCGCCTGTTATCGGTCTGAACGACAGCGGTGGTGCGCGCATCCAGGAAGGTGTGGTTTCCCTCGGCGGCTATGCCGATATCTTTTACCGCAATGTGATGGCCAGCGGTGTGATTCCGCAGTTTTCCCTCATCATGGGCCCATGCGCCGGCGGTGCGGTTTATTCTCCCGCCCTCACCGATTTCGTATCGATGGTGGAAGGCACGAGCTATATGTTTGTTACCGGTCCGAACGTGGTAAAAACGGTTACCAACGAAGACGTTAGCAGCGAAGACCTCGGCGGCGCATCTGTGCACAGCACCCGCAGTGGTGTGGCGCATTTCGCAGCTGCCAACGAAGCGGAAGCCATCCAACACCTGCGCCGTTTGCTCAGCTATATTCCCCAGAATTGCGAAGAAAAGGCGCCAGAAGCTGCGTATTCCGGTGGCAACGAAATCCGCAAGCAACTCGCCGAACTCGTTCCCGCCAATCCCAATCAGCCCTACGACATGCGCGAAGTAATTCAGGGTGTGGTCGACGACAACAGTTTCCTCGAAGTACATGCAGGTTTCGCCGGAAATATATTGGTTGGTTTTGCCCGCCTTGCCGGTAAGAGCATTGGCGTGGTGGCTAACCAGCCTGCCGTATTGGCCGGTGTACTCGATGTGCATGCATCGCAAAAAGGAGCGCGCTTTGTGCGTTTCTGCGACGCCTTCAATATTCCCTTGCTCGTTTTTGAAGATGTTCCAGGATTCCTTCCCGGAACCGATCAGGAGTGGAATGCCATTATCACAAACGGTGCGAAGCTGCTGTATGCCTTCAGTGAAGCAACGGTTCCGCGCATCACCGTGATCACCCGCAAAGCCTATGGTGGTGCTTACGACGTGATGAACAGCAAGCATATCGGCGCCGACATGAACTATGCATGGCCAACTGCAGAGATTGCGGTGATGGGAGCGCGCGGTGCGGCTGAAATCATTTTCCGCAGCGAAATTGAGGCAGCTGCAGATAAGGCTGCTGCGCTGAAAGGCAAGGAAGATGAATATGCCGAGATGTTCGCCAATCCATACCGGGCCGCTGAACGCGGTTATGTTGACGAGGTCATCCTGCCCGAAGAAACCCGCGAGCGCCTGATCCGCGCCTTCCGAATGCTTGAAGGCAAGGTACGCAATTTGCCCCGTAAGAAGCACGGGAATATTCCGCTGTAATCAGGTTAAGGCTGTCAAAGGACACCCTGTGAACTGACGTGCATCATGCGCGCTAATTCCGCATTTCAACCAATTTTGTTGGTATGAAACGGTACATCTCCATTTTCATCATGCTTTTGGGTCTGGGAATCCAGTCTTCTAACCTGTCTGCTCAGGAAGGAGTCACCCCTTTACCGAAGAAAGAGAAGCCATCATTCGAAAACGGTGATATGTTTTTCACCGGCGGCTTCGGTTTTGGTAACCTGCTGGTAGCCACTTTCGAAGCTTCAGGATTGAACAACGATGTGATTGAGAAGCGCACTGCAACAGGCCCCTTGTTCTTTAAGTTCGAGCAGGCACTATCCGACAATGTCGGTTTCGGTGTGAATTTCGCCCTGCTCAGCCTGAAAAACGAATGGACAGACGCCGTTGACCCCCGTATCTACGGAACGGGCCGATACACAGGCTGGAGTGCTTTGGCGCGGGTGAATTATCATTTCAAACCGGGAAAATTCTTTGATCCCTACATGGGTTTCGGAATGGGTTACCGCAACGACAAGGTTACAGAAACCAGCACCGATCCGAATAATCCGCGTTTCGATACAGAGGTTACCGATATTCCGATCAATCTGGGGTTGGATCTGACCCTGGGCTTCCGCATGATGTTCAGCGAAAACCTGGGCATTTACATGGAAACCGGCATGGCCAAGGGTGTGGTCCAGCTGGGGCTATCGGCCAGAATCTGAGCCGCGATTGCGCATTTCAGACTGCTGTGAACGGATTATTAACCCAAATCGTCCGGCCTTAACTTCTTTTTTTCTTTCTTTGCCCACGCATTCAAGCAACTTTTATGGACATCAAAGAAATACAGGCACTCATTCGCTTTGTGGCTACACAAGGAGTGGATGAGGTGGAAATCAGCCGCAAGGATTTCAAATTGCTGATCAAGAAGAACCCGGTTCAGACCATAACCACTATCAGCGCTGCACCGGCTCAGGTAACTGCCGCCCTTCCGGCTGCCGTTCCAGCGGCACCTGCGGCAGCTCCTGTGGCTGCTGCTCCTGCTGCCGAGCCCAAAGCTGATAACCTGATCACCGTAAAATCGCCGATGATCGGCACTTTCTACCGCAGTCCCAATCCCGAATCTCCTGTATTCGTGAATGTCGGCGATGAAATCAAGCCCGGCAAGGTGGTTTGCATCATCGAAGCCATGAAGCTCTTCAATGAAATCGAAAGCGAAGTAAGCGGACGAATCGTGAAAGTTCTGGTCGACAACGCCACACCGGTAGAATACGATCAGCCGCTATTCCTTGTAGAACCTGCCTAAGCCCTTCCGCCAAGCATGTTTCGCAAAATCCTGATCGCCAACCGCGGAGAAATCGCCTTGCGCATCATCCGCACCTGCCGCGAAATGGGAATCAAAACGGTTGCCGTTTACTCCACGGCCGACCGCGATAGCCTCCATGTGCGCTTTGCAGATGAGGCCGTTTGCATCGGTCCGCCGGCCAGCCGCGATTCCTATCTCAATATGCCCCGCATTATCGCTGCGGCAGAAATTACCAATGCCGATGCTATCCACCCCGGCTACGGCTTCCTCAGCGAAAACTCCAAGTTCAGCAGCTTGTGCCGCGACCACGGAATCAAGTTCATCGGTGCGACACCCGAGCAGATCGATTCCATGGGCGACAAGAGCAATGCCAAGGATACCATGAAGAAGGCCGGTGTGCCTACGATTCCAGGTTCCGACGGACTGCTTTCCGATCTCAACGAAGCCAAGAAGATCGCCAAAGAAATCAAGTACCCCGTTATCATGAAGGCTACAGCCGGCGGTGGCGGACGCGGTATGCGCATCGTTTGGGAAGAATCGGAGCTGGAAAACGCCTGGAACTCAGCGCGCCAGGAAGCAGGTGCCGCTTTCGGTAACGACGGCATCTACATGGAGAAATACATCGAAGAACCACGCCATATTGAAATCCAGATTGCCGGCGATCAATATGGAAAAGTTTGCCATCTCAGCGAACGCGATTGTTCCATCCAGCGCCGCCACCAGAAACTGATCGAAGAAACGCCTTCACCTTTCATGACGCCAGAACTCCGCGAGAGGATGGGCGAAGCGGCCAAAGCAGCTGCTGAAATCATCAAATACGAAGGGGTAGGCACCGTTGAATTCCTCGTCGATAAACACCGGAATTTCTACTTCATGGAAATGAATACACGTATCCAGGTTGAGCATCCGGTTACTGAAGAGGTGATCAACTACGACCTGGTGAAGGAACAGATCCTCATTGCTGCCGGTAAGCCGATTTCGGGTAAGGATTACTACCCGACCAAGCATGCCATCGAATGCCGGATCAATGCGGAAGACATTCACAACAACTTCCGTCCATGCCCGGGAAAAATCACTTCCCTGCACAAACCTGGCGGCCACGGCACGCGGGTTGATTCGCATATTTATGCCGGCTACACCATTCCGCCTTACTACGACAGCATGATCGCCAAGCTGATCGTCAGCGCACAGACACGGGAAGAGGCCATTGTGAAAATGGAGCGCGCACTTAGCGAATTCATCATTGAAGGCGTTAAGACCACCGTTCCCATCCACCAGCAAATCATGCAGAACAAAGATTTCCGTGAAGGCAATTTTACTACCGCCTTCATGAATACGTTCGAAATCAAGTAAACCATTTCACACTTTGTAAAAAGCCCGGATGCGATTCCGGGCTTTTTGCATTTACAGACTGAAGTGTTTTTGTTCGATGGCTACCGGTGCCAGGTGTTCTTCTACGCGCTGCCGGTGGGTATCGGTGATCAGAATCTGTCCGAAACGCTCGTCTGATACCGCATGCATCAAGGCTTGTGCGCGGCTGGCATCGATTTTCTCGAAGATATCATCGAGAAGGAGCAGGGGAGTCTGCCCGCTCACTTCCCTGAAATAACGGTATTGCGCCAGTTTTAGGGCGATTACAAAGGTCTTGATCTGGCCCTGGGAACCATATTTGCGCAAGGTCTGGCCATCGAGTTCGAAAACCCAATCGTCGCGGTGCGGCCCTTCCGAAGTACGCTGCAACACCCGGTCTTTGCTGCGGTTAGCAAAGAGGAGAGAGGCCATGGTCCCTTTTTCCAAATCTGAACTGTAGCGCAATCCGGGCACCTCGCGTTCGAGGCTCAATTCGCGGTAAGCTTCTGTAAAAAGTGGGAGCAGGGCGGCGGTAAATTGCCGTCTTACCTGATAAATACGATCTGCCGGTTCGGCCATATGATGATCGAGCGCTTCGAGTACAACCGCATCCGGTTCACCCTGGGCTTTGAGCAGGCTGTTGCGCTGTTCCTGCAGATGGCGGTAGCGCATCAGGTCGCTCAAATAATTGCGATTTGTCTGGCAAAGCGTCTGATCAACAAAACGGCGCCTGTCTTCTGATAAACCCAGAACAAGTTCGATATCGTAGGGAGTGATCAACACGGCATGAATGAGCCCTATATGATCGACCAGGCGTTCATAAACCTTGCCATTGCGCTTCACATTCTTTTTGCCACGCCCTCCGTAATGGCAGATGATTTCGTCTTCGGCATCCGATCCGGCATCCGGATGGAAAATACCTTTCAGGCTGAACTGATCGCTGCCGTGTTTGACAAGTTGCGGATCGGGCTGATTGAAGTAGCTTTTGCAATTGGCCAGGTAATACACCGCATCGAGTATGCCGGTTTTCCCGGATCCGTTCGCACCTGTGAAGGTATTAATGCCCCTGCAAAGCTCCAGGTTTAAGGCTTCGTGGTTCCTGAAGTTCAGGATTTGCAGGCGGCTCAGATACATGTCACAAAAATAAGGTCGTAAAGCTTCGCCCTTACCAAGAATTCATGAGGCTGGCGTTTTGCCGCAGCCGTTTCGTATTTTCGCGGCCGTATCCTATGAGCAAGAGCGCCAAACAAACGTTTAGCAAAGAGCAATACCTGCATTGGTTTGAACTGATGATGCTGGTGCGCCGTTTCGAAGAAAAGGCAGCACAGTTGTACGGACAACAGAAAATCAAGGGCTTCTGTCACCTCTATATCGGGCAAGAAGCCATCGTGGCCGGCATGGCATCGGCTATAACCAAAGACGACGCCGTGATCACCGCTTACCGCGACCACGGGCATGCACTGGCGCAAGGCATTTCAGCCGATGCCGTGATGGCCGAGCTCTACGGTAAGGCAACAGGCTGTACCAAAGGCAAAGGCGGCAGCATGCACATGTTCAGCAAGGAGCATAATTTTTACGGCGGTCATGGCATTGTAGGAGGCCAAATTCCGCTGGGTGCAGGAATCGCGCTGGCTGAGCAGTACCGCGGAACCAAGAATGTTTCCCTTACGTTTATGGGGGATGGCGCCGTGCGTCAGGGTGCATTGCACGAAACCTTTAACATGGCCATGCTGTGGAAACTACCCGTTGTTTTCATCTGCGAAAACAATGAATACGCCATGGGTACTTCCGTGGAGCGCACAAGCAATATGCCGGATATCTACCGCATAGGCAGCGCTTACGATATGCCTTCATTCCAGGTCGACGGTATGACACCCGAAGCGGTTCACGA
>CANHTS010000009.1 GCA_947463435.1 Flavobacteriales bacterium
GAAGAAAACGCCCGTATCAATGCACGTCTGAAAGATGCACGTGACGAAAACACCCGTCTGCAAGCGGAAGTGAACCGCCTGCGTACTGTTCAGGCCGGCACGCCATGTGGCCAGCAAACCAGGACGCTCGATTCATTGCTCGCTGCTGAGCGCAAGGAACGCAGCCGTCTGGCAGCCGAAGTGAGCCAGATCCGCACAGACCGCGATATCCTGAAAGGCGAAAACAACACCCTCAAGACCCGCATCACCGACCTCGAAAAGCAGGTGAACGATTGCCGCGGCAGCTCTACCGTTACCGCTGAGGTCAACCGCCTGCGCAACGAGAACAGCGATTTGCGCAACCGGAATATCCAGCTCGAAAACGACCTCAGCCGCGAACGCGCCGCGTCGTCAACCGTCAATGCCGAAGTGAACCGCCTGCGCGGGGAAACCTCAGAACAGCGTCTGCGCATCAGTCAGCTCGAAGCCGACCTGAACCGCTGCCGCACCGAGGGAAGTGGCACTGCCAATCAATCGGCTGAAGTTGTGAGGCTCAAGAAAGAAAGCGACAACCAGCGCCTGCGCATCGGCGAACTGGAAGCTGAATTGAAAACCTGCGGAGACCAGCGCTCAACCATCACGGCTGAATTAAACCGCCTCAAAACAGAAAACAGCCTGCTCAGCAACGACCTTACTCTTTGCCGCACCAATGGCGCATCTTCTACCGTAACTGCTGAAGTGAACCGCCTGAAGAAAGACAACGACGACCAGCGTTTGCGTATCAGCCAGCTTGAGGCAGACCTCAACAAATGCGGACAGGAAAGCAGCACCGTGAAGGCCGAAGTGAATAAGCTGAAGTCAGAAAACAGCCAGCTCAAAGTCAACGTTGCCGACCTGGAGAACAAGCTCAAGAACAGCAGCAGCAGCTCAGCCGAAGTGAACGATCTGCGCCTGAAGAACGAACAACTCACTACCCAGTTGAACGCAGTGAAGGCTGAATACCAGTTCTGTATGGATGAAAGCAAGACCCTGCGCAGCAAGATCACCGAGCTGGAAGGCAAACTGAAAGCAGCCGAAAGCAATACCGGCGGCAGCAGCGAACTCCAGGCCCAGGTGAATACCCTGAAGAAGGAAAACAGCGACCTGCAAAACCGCCTCACGGCTGTGATGGCTGAATACAAATTCTGCAGCGATGAAAGTAAAACGCTGAAAGCCAAAATCACCGAACTCGAAGGCAAGCTCAAAGCAGCCGAAAGCAATACCGGCGGCAGCAGCGAACTCCAGGCTCAGGTGAATACCCTGAAGAAGGAAAACAGCGATCTGCAAACCCGTATGAACGAACTCTCGGCCGAGAACAAAACGCTGAAAGACCAGAGCGCACAGCAACTCGCCCGCGTAAAAACACTTGAAGCCGATGTTGCCAAATACAAGCAATGCTGCGAAAACGCCGAGAAAACCGGCAACAACAGCGAAGCCATCCAGAACGAGTTGAACGTACTGAAGCAGGAATACGAACAGCTGCGTTTGCAGAACAACGGCAACCGCGACAAGGCACGCACGCTTGAAAGCGAAGCCACTGCCCTGAAGGCGCGCATTTCTGCCCTGGAAAGCCAACTCGCCGAATGCCAGAAAAGTAACGGCGGCGGTTCGGGTGAAGGCTCTGCTCCCCGAGAAGGCGGCAGCGTAGGCAGCCGCGCCATCGGCGAAATCATCCGCAATTCAGGATCCGGCACCCAAAGCGGCAGCCCCATTCGCCGCCCCACGGGCACAGGAAGCCAGCCGCAAAGCTCCGGCAGCCAGAACAATACGCCCTCCGGAAACGGGGGCACCATTCGCCAGCCACAGCCTTCCGCCCCGGCAGGCCGCCCTGCTCCCGGTGCTCCGGCCAATGCGCCGAGTGCCAAGCCTGAAGGTCGTCCGGCACCGTCATCCGGCAACCCAACCAACGACCGCGGGTAATTTTTTATCCAATCCAAGCAAAAAGCTCCGATAATTTTGTCGGAGCTTTTTTATTTTTGTAAAACACTAATCTTATTTACAATCAACTTAATTTAAATTTCTATGGAAGATCACTTCAAACGTTTTTGTTCTATTTGCGGTACACGCATCACAGGCCGGGTTGACAAGCGCTTTTGTGGCGACGGTTGCCGCACGGTACATCACAACCGAAGCAATTCGGAAACCAATCGCCATGTGCGGCTGGTGAATGGCATTTTGCGGCGCAACCGGCGCATCCTGGAAAAACTGGTACCCGGCGGCATGCGCACAGTACAGAGCACTTTGTTATTCGCTGCCGGATTCGATTTTGCCTACCACACGCGTTACGAGCAAGATGCGCGGCAGAGCAGGTTCTATTGTTATGATTTCGTGTATGAGCCCGCCGGAACAGGCAAATGGAAAATCGTCAAACTCGACGAAGCCATCCTTCACGAACCTAATTCAGAAGGAAGGGGAGCTGCAGTTTAAACCGCGGTATCCGCACTTCGAAGCGCTCACCGCTCTGGCATTCTTCAAAAAGGTAGAACCCTTCCATATTTCCGTAGGGCGATTGCAACTGGCAACCGCTCACATAGGTATGTGAAGCTCCGTTTATCAGCTCCGGCTGCTCACCAACCACTCCGTCTCCTGCAACCGTGCGTGCACCGTTCAAGGCATCGCGTATTTCCCAGAAGCGGGAAAGAAGCCTGACGCGTGCGCCTCTGTTGTTGTGGATGGTGATGCGGTAAGACCAGACGTAGTTATCTGTCACCGGCTGGCTTGCATCGTCGCGGTATGTTACCTCCACCGAAACCCGAATTCCGTGACTGACTTCGCTGATCACGGGTAATGAACAAGCCATACGGCACATTGTTCATTACCCGCATCAGCAAATTTTGCTTACGCTTTGTGCCGCAAGGTCATGCATCCTTTACCGGATTGCAATTGCCGCGCTCCCGTTCCTGCGGAAATTGGATTTTCAGACGCTAAACCATTTTTTAGTCTTCGTCGCTGTCGCGCTCCTTGCGGCTGTTGTCTTCATCTTCCTCGCTATCGTCGGCTACTTCGTCGTCACCCTCCTTGTCATTCCCCTTCACCATCTCGTCCATCTCTGCTTCCGTAAAAATCTGGCGCTGCTGTGCGCTAACCTTCACGAGATAGATGATGTCTTCGGTTTCCAGCCGCACGGCTGAAATGATTTCACCTTTCGAATTGGGGAATTTGATGTAGTGACCGTTGAAACCGGTAGGGTATTGCTCCTCCAGCAATCCAAGCATCTCAGGCGTGAGATTCTTGTAGTCGATCGCCATCTTTTTCTTTTCCACGTTGGCCATTTACCGGTCTGTTCTTGATGCTGCTAAATTATTGCACTGACTTGCGGCTTGTCAAGTGCTTTTTTTTGAAAAATGAAGATTCAGTCGAAGCGTGCAATTTTCTTCCAAACCCTTTGCCGTACCTCGCGTTCAGTCACATCATCGGGCCGCGGCATGCGCAGGTGCCAGGCGCAATAGGCATGGCCTTCCCTGATCTCGCGCACCTGTAACCAATCAGCATCGCCCGGCAATGGCCCGGTGATGAGTTGCACATCGCGGCGGATTTCCGCCTCCAAACCTTCCAGTTCAGGCACGCGCGAAGCCGGCACCGAAAACTCTACCATGATCGTGTGGTAGCTGCCCTTGCTGTAGTTCACCGTCACTAACTGCAACACGAGGTTGTTGGCGATCAGCACCAATTCATCGTTGTCTGTTCGCAACTGCACATTCAGCAGGTTAATGCCTTCGATTCGGCCTTTGTGGTTGCCGATGCGCACCAGGTCGCCCACGGTAAAAGTATCGCTGAACATGAATATCATGCCGTTGAGTGCATTGCTCACATAGTCTTTGAACACCAGGGCCAGGGCAGCCGCCACCAGCGACATCGACGTCAGAAACTCACGGATATTCACCCGGAAGAGCAACAAAAGCATAAAGAACAACAAGACGCCGGCGATCAGGTATGCTACCTGGGTGATGGTCACCACAAAATGGTCGCGTATACGTTCGCCCTTCTTCCTGAAGTAAACGTGAAGCATGGCGCGGCGGGCGATGAATACGCCGATGAGCAGCGTAAGCACCAGGCCCATCTGTACCGTGTGCTTCGAAAGATGGATCCATTCCGGCAACATGCTGGCAAAATAAGCGCCTGAACACGCATTTTTGCCGCCCCATCAGACATGGAAATAGATTTTGGCGGCGAATGCATCGAACTGAATCCCTTGCGCTGTGCATTTATGCGCCAACGCAATATGCTGCTGCTGGCCGATATCCATCTGGGTAAAGCCGCACATTTCAGACGCCATGGCCTTGCCGTTCCGGGGGAAGCGCACACCGCAGATTACGTGCGGATTGACCAACTCCTTGAAACCTACCAACCCGCGAAAATCCTTATCCTGGGCGATTTGTTCCACAGCGCCCACAACGCCGACTGGGAACAGTTTGCCGACTTCATCCGGCTGCGCCACGCCGACCGTTGGATGTTGGTGGAAGGCAACCACGATATCCTTTCCGACGCGCATTACCGCGATGCCGGACTCCAACTGCTCGGTGAAGCATGGATCGACAACGGAATCTGCTTCAGGCATGAACCTGCCGCGTTGGACTTACCGGTGATTGCCGGCCATGTTCATCCGGGGGCAGCCATCGAAGGGCGCGGACGGCAACGCCTGCGCCTGCCTTGTTTTCACATCAGCGGGCAAACCCTGACCATGCCTGCCTTTGGGGCGCTCACAGGCTTGTTTACCGTGCACAAGAACAAGGCTAATGATCGCATCTATGCCATTGCCGGCGATAAGATTTACCCTGTCTGATCAAGGCGTGCGCCACTGTCCGTCGGTCATGGTCCGGATGCGGATAGCGGGGATATCTTCTTGTTTACTGCGGCGCAGATCGGCGCTCAGGAAAACCAGATCGGCGGCAGCACCGGGTTTAATCACGCCTGTTCCATCCAATCGGCTCGCATAGGCCGCCCATTCTGTCATCCCGCGGATGGCTTCATCGGGCGTGAGCGCATCTTTCATATAGCGCTGAGCCGGGGCCTTGCCGTCCAGGCTGCGGAAAACGGCTGCGCGGTAGGTAGCGAGCGGACTGATGCCTTCAACGGGAAAATCGGTTCCCAATGGCAGGATTCCGGCTTGGTTGAGCAGGGTTTTGTAGGCATACGCGCCTTCCATGCGGTGGGAACAGAGGCGTTCTTCGGCCCAAGGGATATCGCTGGTAAAATGGGTAGGCTGCACGGAAGGAATGATGCGTTGCGGAGCAGCAAAGCGGAAGAAATCGGCTGTATCGACCACCTGTGCGTGTTCGATGCGCCAGCGCCCCTCGGCCGGCATGCGTTTCTTCATGATATCGAGGGCAAAGCGGTTGGCCGAATCGCCAATGGCATGCACACAAACCTGAAAACCATAGCGGGCTGCTTCCTGGCAGGCGCTGTCGAATTGCTCCGGCCGGATGAGCAACATGCCGCGGTGACCAATCCGGTCGCAGTAATCTTCCTTCAGACAGGCACCGCGCGAACCCAGGGCGCCGTCGAGGTAATACTTCACGGCTCCGGTGCGCAGCCAGGGCGACAAGACCGGGTCGTTGTTGCTGAACATGTAGGCTGCTTTGCTGGCCGGTGTAGGTTCAATCATGGCTGAAATCCGCAGCGGAAGGAAGCCCGCGCGCTGCAGGCTGTCCATCAGGCGGATAACGGTATGCGGCAAACCCGCGTCGCAGATGCCGGTAAGGCCAGCCTCCAGGCAATCCTGCGCAGCGGTGAGCAGTGCTTTTTCCTGGATGGAACGCGGCGGAGGCGGCACGGCGGCGCGCAACGGTTCAGACGCATTGTCTACCAGCAAACCGGTATAGCGGCCGTCGCGGCGGATGATTTCACCGCCATCGATGGTTGTATCGGTGTTGAAGCGCGCGCTGCGGCGTGCAGCATCGTTGATGAGAACCGCATGGCCATCCACGCGTTTCAGCAACATTGGCCGGTTCGGGAAAAGGCTGTCGTACACACGGCGATCCGGAAAGGTTTTGCCCGGCCAGCGGTTTTGGTCCCAGCCGCGTCCAAGAATCCAGCCTTCCGGATTGGCTGCGGCCCAAACCTTCACACGCTCCAGCATTTCGGCTTCGCTGTTGCAACCCACCAGGTTGCATTCCGCCTTGCCCAGACCGTAGTAATAGAAATGGCAATGCGCATCGATAAAACCCGGGTACACCCATGATTTCAAACGGGTCACTTCAGCATCCGGAAAACGGTCGGCCGGCAACTTCTTCCCAACAAACTGTATGATTCCGTCTTTCACCACGATCATTTTCCCGCCGCCATAAACGCCGTTCACCTTGTAGGCCTGCGCCGGCGATTGGGCCGTCAACAAGGAGTTCAGGGCTGCCGAAATGACAAGAAGGAGGTGTTTAACAGATAAATTCATGGATTTTTTATCGGCGGAAAATTAAGAACTTGCCCCGGCAAATACGCGCCTATGAAAAAAAGACTACTCCTGATTGTTGCACTGCTGCTGCTGGCTGCACTGGGATATGGTATTTATCTCTTCACCCTAAAAGCGCCGGTGGTAGCGCAAGGAGAGACCGATTTCCGCATGAGTACCGACCAATTGGTGGCTTTGTATGAACAGAACGAAGACAGCGCGAACCGCAAACTGCTGAACCAGATCATTGAAGTGCGCGGGGCTGTAACCACGGTTGGGCAAGATTCTACGGGCACCAGCATCCAGCTCAGCAGCTCCAATCCCATGTCTGGTGTGAATTGCCGCTTCGATGCCTCCATCAACGAAAAATTGCGTCGGATAAAAACAGGCGATACCATCAGCGTGAAAGGGAAATGCACCGGTTTCCTGATCGACGTAAACCTCTCCAACTGCGATATCCTCGGCAACTAAACTGGCAGGGTATTTGTTGCTTGTTGGGTATGAAACGGGGAACCAGAACTTTTGCCGTCATCCTGAGCGGCCTGTTGGCCATGGCCTTTGCGCCGCAGGGTGATATCTACTTCACACGCGACGGGCATGTGAGTTTCTACTCCAAGACCGACCTGGAAGACATCAAGGCCGACAACAACCAAGCGGCCGTTATCTTCAATAAAGCCACCGGAGTTGTTGATGTCGGAATTCTGATCAATGCTTTCCAGTTTAAACTCGCCAAGATGCAGGAGCATTTCAACGAGACCTATATGGAAAGCACCAAGTATCCGAAAGCTACGTTCAAGGGCACGCTGAGCAACCTGGCGGAAATCAAATTCGCCACACCCGGTGTTTATCCGGCCAAAGCCAGCGGAACCCTGACGATGCACGGGGTGAGCAAACCGGTTACCATTACCGAGGGCACCATTGAGGTGAAAGGAAACCAATTGCTGATGAAAGGTGTTTTCAATGTGAACCCGGCCGATTACAATATTGCCATCCCCGCAGCGGTGAAAGACAAGATTGCCAAATCGATCCGGATTCAGGTAGATTGCACCTTGAATCCCAAATGAGAAAAATCTTGCGGAGCGCCTTCCTGCTCCTTTGCTTCAGCGCTGTTGTCACAGTAAAGGCCCAGGACGAAGGGCTGGATGATTTGCTGGGCGATCCGGGACGCTTACCGGTTACGGCGAGCTTCAAATCGACCCGCGTGATCAATAGCGCCAGCCTGGAAATTACTGATGCCGGCACGATGGACATCAAGATCCAGCATCGCTTTGGTCCGCTCAACTCGGGCGCCTACGAACTATGGGGACTCGATGCCTCATCTGTACGCATCGGAGCCGAATGGGGCCTGGGCGGCAATACCATGATCGGCCTGGGGCGGAGCGGCGAAGGCCAGACGTACGATGCCTACGGAAAATGGAAAATGTTCGCCCAAACACGCGACAACCATATACCGGTCAGCGTTCTGCTTTTCAGCGCGGCGGCTTTGCGGGGTCAGGCCTTGCCCGGTGTCAATGAACCGCGCGGCGAACGGTTTTCCTACGTGCAGCAGCTCATCATCGGGCGCAAGTTCAGCGATGCTTTTTCGATGCAGCTCATGCCTACCTGGGTGCACCACCGCAGTCCGAATACCGGAGGCGCGCAAAACCTTGCAGGGCTGGGCGCGGCTTTCCGCATGAAGCTATCGCCGCGCACGAGCTTCAACGCCGAATATGTTTGGTTTCCTTCGGACCGACTGCCCCGGGGTGTGAATGCGCCGCTCTCCATCGGCTTTGACATCGAAACCGGCGGACACGTTTTCCAGTTGCATCTCACCAACAGCTCGGGCATGGCCGACAAATCCTGGCTCAGCGAAACCCGGGGTGATTTCTTCCGCGGCGGTATCAGGCCGGGGTTCAATATCACGCGGGTGTTTACGCTCTGGCAGCCGAAGAACCGGTAATTAGCAAATGCCCTCCTCTCGCCAGTTTCATAGCAATTTTATTTCTGCGCAAAACGGTACATAACCATACCGATCGCCGCAAAAATGACATTCGTAATCCATACAGCTACCAAGGGATGGATGAGGTTGGTAGAACCCATTGAAATAAAATACTTGCTTACAAAGAGGTAGAAGATGATGATGAAGATGCCGATGCCGAGGTGCAGCCCCAGGCCTCCGCGCACCCTTCTGCCGGCTACGCAAACGGCAATGAAAGACAGGATAAAGGTGGAGAAAGGCGTGGCGTAGCGCCTGTGCAACTCCGTCTCATAAAACTCAATACCGTCGGCTCCGCGCTCCTTTTCCTTGGCTATGAAGGCCTTCAGTTCGCCCATGTCGAGCGATTGCACATCTTCGGGCCGGAAAAAGAAATCGCTCGGTGCAAAAGCCAGCGCCGTATCCATGTTCTCTATCAGTTCCAGCTTTTGTGAGCCGTCTGGATTGAAGCTGCGCACTTTCACTCGTTGCAGGCGCCATTTCTTCGCCTGGTAATTGTAATTGATATTCTGGGCGAACAACACGCTTTGCATGCGGCTGTTTTCAGATTTCTCGATGGTAACGCCTCCGCCGGTGCTGTCGTTGTTGTTGAAATACTCCATATACAACAACACGCCCGGCTTGATCTGGCGATAGATTGTGCCTTTGAAATTGCTCCAATAGCCGCGGGTATAGCGGTTTTCGAAGGCCACCCGCTTCTTGTCTGATTTGGGAATCACCCAGCCGTTGAGGTAATAGCTCAAACCGGCCAGCAGCAGCGACGCGAGCATGTAAGGGTAAAGTATTCTCCTGAAGCTGATTCCACCGGCCAGCATCGAAATAAATTCGCTGCGCATCGCCAGGCGCGACGTGAAATAAATCACCGCCACGAAAATAAAAACCGGCGAAAAGGTGTTCAGGAAGAAGGGAATGTAATTCAGGTAATAATCAAAGATGATGGCATTCACCGGCGCATTGCGTTCCAGGAAGTCGTCGAGCTTTTCACCGATATCGAACAGCAGGATGATGGCTACGAACATCACCAGCGTTACTGCAAACGTGAGCAGGAACTTTTTGATGATATACCAGTCGAGCATTCCGGGCTTGAGCCGCATCACATCTTCTGCATGAGTTTAACGAGCATTTCAGATTTCCAGGATGCAAAGCTTCCTTCCAGTATCTGTTTCCGCGCTTCGCGCACCAGCCAGAGGTAGAGGCGCAGGTTCTGCAGGCTGGCGATGATCGGCCCGAGCATTTCTCCGGCCACGAAAAGATGGCGCAGGTAAGCCTTGGAATATTCGGGCGTCAGGAGCGGGTCGATCGGGCTGTGATCGTTTTCCCATTTCTTGTTGCGGGCAGCGATAACGCCTTCGGTCGAGAACAGTGTGCCGTTGCGGCCATTGCGCGTTGGCATCACGCAATCGAACATATCGATGCCGAGGGCGATGGATTCGAGGATATTGGCCGGAGTGCCCACACCCATGAGATAGCGGGGTTTTTCCTGCGGAAGGATGGCGCAGACATCGGCCGTCATGGCGTACATGTCTTCGGCCGGCTCGCCCACACTCAACCCGCCGATGGCATACAAAGGTGCTTCGTGCTCGAGCACGCGGGTGGCGCTTTCCTTGCGCAGGTCGGGATAGACGCTGCCCTGCACGATGGGAATCAGCGCCTGCTCGTGGTTGTAAAGCGGAGCCGTTTCGCGGTAGCGCAGCATGCAGCGGTCGAGCCAGCGGTGCGTAAGCCCGAGTGAGCGTTTGGCATAGCTGTGCTCGCAGGGATAGGGCGTGCATTCATCAAAAGCCATCATGAATTCGGCCCCGATGCTGCGTTGGATGTCTACGACGCGTTCGGGCGTAAACAAATGGCTGGAGCCGTCGATATGGCTGCGGAACTTGACGCCTTCTTCGGTGAGTTTCCGCATGGCCCCGAGCGAATACACCTGGTAACCGCCGCTGTCTGTGAGCACCGGCCGGTCCCAGTTCATGAACCGATGGATTCCGCCGGCGCCTTCCAGCACCTGTATTCCGGGCCGCAGATAGAGGTGATAGGTATTGGCCAGCACGATCGGTGCATCCAGGTCGTTGAGCAGGAAATGCCGGTGCAGGCCTTTCACCGTCGCCGCTGTGCCCACCGGCATGAAGATCGGCGTCGGAATCAGTCCGCGTTGCGTGCGCAAGAGCCCGGCCCTGGCTGCGCTGTCGCGGTCTTTATGCTCGATGACAAAATCCAAAATGCGGCCTGAATCAATATTCAAAAAGCAGGGAGAACTGAAAAATGCGCGGATGCAGGCTGTTGAGTGATCCGGAATAGATACTGCCGGGCACCTTCACGAGGGCATTGCTGATGCTGTTGCTCATCTTGAGTTCCAGCCCGAGCATGATGTAATCGAGGTGAAACTCCACGCCTGTTCCAAATTCGTAATAGAATACGTTCTTCTTACTGGCGACGATGGGCTTCACCGGATTGAGATCAGCATCTTCATTGGATTGAAAATCGTGCGTCCAGCGGGTGCCTCCCAAGGCATAGAAACGGGTATTTTTATGACGGTCGCTCTTGTACTTGAACGATATCGGAATATCAAAACTCACGGTTTCCATTTTGATATCATCCAGGCGGTCATTGAATTGGTATTTCAGGTTGCGTTGCAGCAGGTGGAGCATCGCAAGCGTCCGCACTTCCATGTGTTCACTGAGCCTGAAGGCCACCAGGCCGCCGAAACCGATGCCCGGAAATCCTTGGGGCGTTATGGTATAAAGGGAATCGGTAGTACGGTAATAGGATTCGGAAAATGTGGTCTTCATTTTGGCATTGGCCATGGCGATGCTGATGCCAAAATGCATGGGCTTGTACTCGCGGGTCGGATCAACCTGCTGGGCAGACAAAGTCCCGGCTGCTGCTGTAAGGGCGAGCAGCAGCAGGATGCGGTTCTTGTATGTGCGCCATACGATCAACGTGTGCCGGTGTATAAGGTACAAATGCCAAAAGTAAGGGGTTCTGCAGTGGCTTCGCTGCAACCGCATTTTTTCATGATGGTCGTGAAGTCGTTTCCGTCGGGAAAAGCCTTTACTGAGGCGGGCAGATAGCGATAGGCATTGGAACTGCCGGATATGATGCGGCCAAGGAAGGGCAACACTTTGCCAAAATAGAACCAGTACAGTTGGCGGAAAACGGCCGAGCGCGGACGGGAAAACTCCAGCACAATCAGTTTGCCTCCGGGTTTGAGTACCCGCGCCATTTCCTTCATACCTGCTTCCAGATGTTCGAAATTACGCACACCAAAACAAACGGTGCAGGCATCGAAGCTATTGTCTTCAAAAGGAAGCGATTCGGAATCGGCCTGCAAGAGGCGGATTTTGTGGTTGAGCGATTTGCGGGCGATTTTCTTGTCGCCCACGCGCAGCATGCCGGCGGAGATATCTACGCCGATGATTTCTTTCAAGGCAGGCAAACGGCTCAGTTCGATGGCCATGTCGGCGGTTCCGGTGGCCACATCGAGCAGGCGTTCGGCGCCGGAAGCTTCGATCTTCCTGCGCACTTTCTTGCGCCAGCCCACGTCGACGCCGAAAGACAAGAGCCTGTTCAGCAGATCGTAACGGCCGGAGATATCGTCGAACATCTGTTCAACCTGCTCCTTTTTGGAATCCGTGGATTCGGGCGATGGTTTTACCTGGGCGGTCAAGAGCTGCAAATATACAATCCACCCAAGTTACCGACCTTTGCACCGGATGGACAACAAACAAGTGGTAGCCAACTTCATCGGTTCATGGCCGACAGCCGATATCATGCCGCAGTATGACAAGCCCGAATTTGCGTTCATCGGACGAAGCAACGTAGGTAAGTCTTCCCTTATCAATATGTTATGTTCTCGCAAAAACCTGGCCCATGTTTCATCCAACCCCGGCAAAACCCAAACCATCAACCTGTACACCCTGGGAGAAACTTGCTTACTGGCCGACTTGCCGGGTTATGGTTACGCCCGTGTATCGAAGGAAAAGCGCGGGGATTTCGACAAAATGATGCGTGGCTACTTCGAAAAACGACCAAATCTTTACTGTGCCATGGTGCTGATTGATGCGCGCATTCCTCCACAAGCCTCTGATATCAATTTTCTGAACTGGCTTGGCTCGAATGGCGTGCCTGTATCGATCGTTTTCACCAAGGCAGACAAGAAAAAATCTTCCGGATTGGAAAAGCAGTTGCAAGCCATACGCGATGCATTGTTGGAGCATTGGGAAGTACTGCCGCGCGAATTCATCACTTCAGCGAACGACCAAAGCGGCCGGACTGAACTGATGGAGTTCATGATGAGTGCGGGTTGAAACCCGACAGCTACGGTCGGAATTCAATCCTCTCCCACCTGCATCAGTCCTGCAGCAATAGCATCGGCATACAAGCGGCCGTTGCGGCTCAGGCTGAAACGCGGCCCTTTGTGTTGCACCCAGCCGCGGGCTTCGAGCTTCAGAAGTTCCTGTTCCAAACCGGCAACAAACTCAGGCCAGTGTTGTCTTGCCCATTTCAGATCGAGCCCTTCCAGCATGCGCAGATGGGTCATCAGCCATTCATTGTAACGTTCCTTAGGGCCGAGTAATTCGCCTTCCCTATCCATTCCCTCTGTGACGGCACGTACGTATAAGGCATTGTCGGCGGGGTTCCAGCTGCGGTATTTTCCGTCGTACGAATGGGCCGAGGGACCGAGACCGAGGTAAGGATGGTTTTTCCAATAGGCGCTGTTGTGTCGGGCGCGTTGCCCCGGTTTGGCGAGGTTGCTGATTTCGTAATGATCCCAGCCGGCTGCCTCGGCGCGGTCAGAGAGCATTTCAAACTGCCGCGCCTGGTGTTGTTCTTCCGGTGCTTCGTAGCGGCCTGTATGCACCAGTTTCTCGTACGGCGTACGCTCTTCCAGCGTCAGGGCATAGGCGCTCAGATGGTCAACACCCGAATTGAAGATATAATCCAGGTCGTGCAGCCACGAAGCATCGCTGCGGAGCGGACCGCCGTAAATCAGGTCGGCATTCACAGAAGGGAAACCGGCTTGCAACAAGGTATCCAGCGAATCGAGGGCTTCTTTGGCGTTATGGCTGCGGTTCATCCAACGCAATTCTTCGTCGTTCAGGCTTTGCAGTCCCAGGCTGATGCGGTTCACGCCGGCTTCAAGCCAGGTAGCAGCGGCAGTCGGATTCACATCGTCCGGATTGGCTTCCAGCGTAAATTCCGCATCTGCTTCCAGGGGAAAGACAGTGCGGAGTTCATACAGAAAGTCGGCCAACAGCGCAGGCTCTATGACCGAAGGTGTGCCACCGCCGAGGTATAAGGAAGAGAAAGTCGCCTCGTTCCACACGGCGGTATCACGCTGCCTGCGCGCTTCTTCCAATATCGCTTGGAGCAATTCAGGCTGGCCTTTGCGGTTCACCGTGAAATGAAAATTGCAGTAAAAGCAGGCTTTTTTGCAGTACGGGATATGGATATAGAGGCCGGCCAAGGGGTTTCAAAAATGCACCCGCCCTGCGTAATTTGCACACATGCGGTTGCGGCGGAGACTTAGTTTTTTGTTACTCCTCCTGCCCCTCATGGTTCAGGCGCAAGACAGCCTGAGCAGCAGCCGGCAAACCCGACGCATTGAAATGCTGCATCAGGCGGGCTATCTCGAAGCCGGCTGGATCCATGCAGGCGATGATCGATGGCAATTGCAGCGCGGCCCGCGGTATTTCTGCGACAGCATACTGGCTTCTGAATGGCCGGTGGTTCCTGCTATCAACAAGCAGAAACCGATGCGATTGGACAAGCTGGATGCGCTTTGCCACGAACAACTTCAGCTTGCACTGGCCAGTGGTTATCCCTTTGCGCGGATTGAAACCAGGCACAGACCTTACTTGTCTGGCTTCTGCATTACAGAAATCAAGTCTGACAAAGGTCCTTTGCTTACCTGGGACACCTTATTATTTAGTGGCAAACCACCATTTGAAGCCGAATGGCTGGCGCGGGCACTCGGCATGCGGAGCGGTACACCGTTTTTTGAGCCCGACCCGGAGTGGTTACGCAACCGCCTGCGCCTGGCCGGACCGGTGCAATGGCGCGGCCGACCGGATGTGTTGTTCACTTCGAACCGTGCGTATTTATTGTTGCCCATCACCTTGCGCAAAGCCAATGAAGCGCTCTTGCTGGCTGGTTTATCCAATCCGGAAGGAGAACGTTGGCAGCTCACAGGCGAAGCACGGCTGCACCTGGAGAATATTGGCTCAAAAGGCAAAGGCTTGCATGCCGAGTGGCGAAGTTTCAGTGGTTCGTCGCAAGAATTGCAATTGAGTGGTTCGTGGGCTTATCCCTTGGGATTGCCCTTGCGGCCTGAAGCGCATTTCTCTCTTTTCAGGCTCGACAGCAGCGTCAGTTCGCTGCAAGCCGGGCTGAGGGCCGACTGGCCCTGGAGCAACAAACTGCGCATCGGAGCGGGCTTTTCGGTGCAAGACCACAGCCAGCAGGCCACCGACACGGCTTTTGTGCGCAGAACCCGCAGCTTACCCGACAACCTGGGCAGCAAGATCAACATGTACAGCCTGCGCCTGGCTTTGGGCGGTTTTGATGAGCCTTTGCAACCAAAACACGGAGCAGAAATGCAGTTGGAAACTTCGTTGGGCTTTCGCAGCCTGAAGCGCGATGCGCGCATCGACGCGATGGAATGGGCCGGCCTTCCGGGTTTGTACGATTCGCTCGAACTGGCCGGAGCGCTGCGCAGCAACCCGATACAAATCCGTTTTCGCGGCGCGGCAGCACTTTCACTCGGCCGCAGGCTGGTGTGGTTCAACAGCGCACAGGCACAGTGGTTGAACGATCAACGCATCGGTACGGCACAGGCAGAACGCCTGGGAGGTTACAGAAACCTCAGGGGTTTCAGGGAACAGAGTATTTTTGCCACTTCTTACTTCATGTTCAACAGCGAGATGCGACTGCTCACAGGCGATTACACCCATATCGGGATTCTGCTCAACGCAGCCATGACGCAGTTCAATGCTGTATCGGGTGTGCAGCAGCGCAGGCTTGGAGCGGCTGGAATCAGTGCGGTATTTGAAACCGGAGCCGGCTTGTTGCACATGGTTTGGGCAGCAGGAGCAGAACAGGGAATTCCATTTTCGATCAACGCAT
This sequence comes from Flavobacteriales bacterium, assembly GCA_947463435.1. GTDB lineage: Bacteria > Bacteroidota > Bacteroidia > NS11-12g > UBA955 > REEB481. The sequence goes on from CANHTS010000009.1 coordinate 15,498, forward strand.
CGCAGTTTCATGTTGGCTTAAGCAGTCGGTTCTGATGTATCGCCTTCTCTGTGTCTTCCTTTTCATTCTCAGCCTGGCATCAGCCTGGCAAACGTCGAACGCGCAACCTGACAGCAGTGCAATACGACCGGTAGCAGACAGCACCCTGCGCTACCGCAGCTGGCAGGGGAATATTCCTTTTGCCGACAGCAACCGCACCGATTCACTGCGCCGGGCGCTCGACATGCTTTACCAGCCGGGGTTCAACCGCACGCCCATGCCTCCTGCCACCGAAGCCTGGTCGCCTTTTAAGAACATCGTTTACAAAAAGCAGGTGAACGCGCGGAACTGGTTTTTCTATATCACCCTGCTTATCCTCTCCTTGGTACTAATCAACAAGAACAGTTTCCCTGCGGTTTACAGCGTGCGGTTGCGTTCCGTGTTTTCCAGGTCGGCCTTCCACGATCTCATGGAAAACCTCAAGACCCAGACCGAACTGAGCAGTGTTTTGGCCATTTTGACGGCACATGCCGTGATGGCGCAACTCATTGTAATTGCCCTCATGGCCTTGGGTTATTCGCTGTTAGCCAACAATTTCCTGTTCTTCCTTTCGGTTTTCATCTTTTTGCTGGCCTGGTGGATTTTGCTTTTCCTGGTTCAATACCTGCATACACGCATTCTCGGGATGGGTGCCATGCACAGAACGGCCATGATGGCAAAGACAAATCTTGAACTTTTACTGAGCCTGGGCCTGCTTCCGATAAGTCTTTTCGTTTATCTGAATCTGGATCGCTTAGACACGAACGTGGTCGGACCGGCTATGTTAATGCTGCTTTCCGCTCTGCTTATCGCGCGGTTTTCGATTGCGCTCTTTCAACAATTCAAGTTCGGACATCTGAATTTCTTCGGGTTGTTGTATTTTTGCGGTCTTGAAATTTTGCCCCACTTGCTGGTGCTCACGTTCATAACCCAAGCGCTTCGATGACAAGGGAAAACAAGGTAAAGAGTATCCTCATTACACAGCCACCGCCGGAACCCGGCAAAAATGTGTACGAGGAGCTCGCCAAAAAGCACAAGCTGAAAATAGATTTCCGCTCATTTATCCATATAGAGCCGCTGATAGCCAAGGAGATACGCAAACAACGCGTCAATATTCTAGAACATACAGCTGTCATTTTCAACTCCCGCAACGCAGTTGACAACTTCTTCAAGGTTTGCGAATCTCAGAAGATCGAGATGCCAGCCGATATGAAGTATTTCAGCCTGAACGAAGGCATTTCAAACTATGTGCAGAAGTACATCGTGCTGCGCAAGCGGAAAATGTTCAGCGGGAAGGGAACAGAAAAAGACTTCCTGCAGCTCTGCAAGGCGCATTCAAAAGAAAAATACTTATTTCCCTGCAGCGATATCCGCAAGCCGAGCATTCCCGATTTCCTGACTGCCCAAAAAATTGCCTACAGCGAATTCATTATCTACCGGACTGTCAGCAGCGACTTAAGCGACCTGGCAGATGTATTTTATGATATCCTGGTGTTCTTTAGCCCGGCTGATATCAAATCGCTGTACGACAACTTCTCCGATTTCAAGCAGAACCTCACCCGCATTGCAGGATTTGGTGACAGCACGCAGAAAGCCATCCTCGAGCACGAGCTGATTCTCGACATCCCTGCGCCTACGCCCGATGCTCCGAGCATGGTGGCCGCGCTGGAAGCTTACATCAAGCGGGCGAACGCCGGCTGATTAATCACGTAAGGCCTTACCTGCAACCAGCCAACGCGTTTTTCCCGCCTGGCTCAGGTAAATACGGTACTGATCTCCTTCTTCCAGCCGCAATGCCTTTCTTACCTCTTCAGAGCGCAAGGGCACTTCACGTGATTTTACGGATGCCGCGCTGATTCCTGCAGCTTTTAAAGCGGCAGCCGATTTGCCCATGGATTGGTTTTCCTGCAATAACACAACTTCCGTCCAGCGCCCGGGATAGCTGCGGTCTTTTGCAGGCGCAAACCACAGAGTGCCCCGAGCATTACCTGAAATCCAGCCTGGCGGTGGATGCCTTTGGAGCAGTTCCGATTTGATCAGCCCCGGGGAGGGTTCAAACAAGAAATCTCCGCCCGTGCCTGGTAACACAGCCTTTGGCCAGGGCAAGAGCGGTGCCTGCAATCTATGCGTTTCGCTTGCTTCGTCCATTTCAACTACACAAAGCTCAGGCGAAACAGCTTTTTCCACGCCTGGCTGCAATTCCGCCAAAAGTTCTTTCACTTCGCCCTGATGCGCCATGACCCAAAGCCTGGACAGGCCGGGGAAAGCATGGTAAATGGCTTGGATATCGTCGAGTGGCGATAGCTTGATCATCCAGTTCTTCCCGCGCGAAGCGAACTGTTTGTACAGGCTTTCCGGTTCGGGAGTATAGTGTTTGAACCCGGTTTGGCGGCGGCCTTCACTTCTCCTGTCGGGATCGAAATAGACCCAATCGGCTACCGCTTCAGTGTTATGGAGGAAGGATTCCGCCTTTACTGTGAGGCGCTGCACATGTGCAACTCCCATACGTTCAGCATTAAAGGCGAACAGATCATTGAGCTCTTCATCCGGGTCACAGGAACAGACATGCCTGAACCCGGCAGCCAGGTTTAGGCAATCTGCCCCCAGGCCGCCGCATAGATCGTACAGCAGCGATCCGCTCATTTTGTTTGCTTTCCACTTGGCCAAGGGCTCCGAACTGGCCTGTTCTAATGCCTGTCGGGTAAAAAAACAGCCTGCAGCGGCCATGGCAGGCAAGCGTTTCATCGCTTTTTGGTAAAGTTCACGTTGAACCGACAAAAAATGATCGAGGAGTTTCGATTTGACTGTCAACGACTTAGCACTATCCTGCCCATTTAACAATACACGGCATACTTCTTGCGTTAGTGTAGATGAGGCGAGTATGTCCTTAAATTTGTAGCCCATTAAAACCGGAAAGCCGTGAATAACAAGTTCAAAATTACCGCAATGTTCCTGATTGGCAGCATGCTGGTATTGCAATCGTGTGTCGCCAAAAAAGGCAGAGGATGCCCGTCTGTGAATGGCATGAAAGATGTGAAGACCGAACATCTTCGTTGAAAACCGATTTTCAGCATCTCGAAAACGAACAACAATTGGAAGCATTGCTGGAAGCCAGCCATGCAAGTCCTCAATTCGTTTTCAAACATAGTACGCGTTGCAGCATCAGCAGCATGGCTTTGAGCCGTTTCGAAAAGGGACAGCCACATGAATCCATGCCTAAAGCCTGGTATCTCGATTTGATTAGCTTTCGGCAGATTTCGAACGCCCTGAGTGAGGTATCGGGCATTCGTCACGAGAGTCCTCAAGTTCTCCTATTCCACGAGGGGAAGTGTATTTACCATGCCTCGCATCTGGACATCCGACCTGAGGAGTTGGCAGCAGCCGCTCAGGCATGTTAAGCAGGTTTCCGCGCTGAAACCCAAACGCTGACTCCGCAAGGCGCATTGCGCTTCACAATCCATTTGTTTTCAAGCTTCAGCCAACCGATCAACAGGTTATTTACCCAGGCAGGCAACGCGAAAATGGCAGGTGCATTTTCAGGTGCGGGTACGTTTTTGTCCGGTCTTTTGCGCAATAAACTCATGATGCGCAAGGGCAGGAACAGCAGAGCATTCCAATAGGCGGTGCGCTTCACCTGAAATCCGGCAGTTGAAACTTTTTCCTGCAGTTCGGCAAGGGAATAGCGGCGGAAATGGTGGTTGATCACATCGTGTTGCGACCACAGTGAGGCGTGTGCCGGTACCAGGATCAAAGCGCGGCCTCCGGGTTGGAGGTTTTTAAACCAGGTTTGCAATGCCAGCCGGTCGTTTTCGAGGTGTTCGAGGCAATCGGAGCTGATGAGCAGATCGAATGGCTCATCGAAAGAAAAGCGTTGGGCATCGTGCACATAGGCCTCGCTTATACCGCGCGACTTGCAGACGGCGACAGCGTCTTCGCTGAAATCGATGCATGTTACATTCGGGTAACCTGCCGCATGCAGAAAGAGTGCGAGTGCTCCTCCCCCGCTTCCCACATCGAGGATACGGCTATTGAAGGGTATGCCTTCACGCTGCATCCAGCGCAGTATGAAATCGCGCCTCGCAACAAACCACCAGTTAGACTCTTCTGAGAGATGGTATTGGGCTTCGTAAGCTTTGTCCATGTAATTGGGTTGGCAGCGCTCAGTTTTGCACTGCAAACTGCAGGTTCAGGAACTGTTCGATATCGGGATGGAGGCTGCGGGCGACGGGGCAGGTTTCTGCCACTTTGCGTAAAATTTCTTTCAGTTTTTCGTCTTCCATGTGGGTTGCAGAGAGGAAAACAGTCATATCGACATCGATGCGGGAAATGCGGCGCGGATCGGATGCCATGTGCTTGGTAACACTGGCTTCCATGCCAGGCAGTTCGACCCCATGGGCTTCGGCATAAATACCGAGCGTGGTGATCATGCAATTGCCGAGGCTGGTGGCGCAGAGGTCGGTTGGAGAAAACGCTGCGCCTTTTCCTTTGTTATCTACAGGTGCATCGGTTTCGATCATTTGCCCTGAGCGCACATGGGTGGTTTCGGTATGCAGTCCGCCTGTGTACACGATTCTTGCCGTTGTCATGAATGCAAAAATGCCTAATTTTGTTCAAAGCCTTGAAAGTTTCCCCTAAGCTCTTGCTCCTGTTGCTGACCTTGCATTCGTTTATCCGGCTGTACGGGCAGGAAGACCGCAGTCTGTCTTTCCATATCAGCGGATATGGAAAAGGCATGGGCATCGGCATCAACAGCACACGGCCGCCCGGAGAAAAATCGTCTGTACTCTATACTGCAGAATTCGGCAACCTACGCCATCCCAAGGAAATTGACATCATCAATTCGTTGATTCCGAACAGTTCGGCTTATGTTTTTGGGAAAGTGAACCGCGCGTATTTGCTGCGTCTACTGGCCGGGAAACAGTTTAGCCTGTCGGAACGAAGAGACAGGAAAAGTGTAGGCTTGAAAGCCAATCTGCAAGGTGGTCTTTCGATGGCATACCTCGCACCGGTGTATGTCGATTTACTCTACATTGACAACGCAGCGGCGTATTACAGGCCCACGCGTTACAATCCATTGTTGCATCAGCAGGCCCGTATTGGCGGACGATCGGGTTTTACATACGGACTGGGCGAAGGCACACCGCGGCCGGGTTTGCATATCCGCGCCGGATTGGAAGCGCGCTGGGGCAATTACCAGAATGATTTTAAGAGTCTCGGCTGCGGCGTGATGTTTGACATTTTCCCAAAAGAGCTGCCGATCTTCTATTCAGGAGACAACCAGGCCCTCTTCTCCTCCTTTTATCTTACTTTCGCGCTCGGTTCCAACCGCTGAAAATCGTGATAGAATTACCGGTTACCACACCCGAAAAGAAAGGCATCTCGAAGCCTTCATGGTTGAAGATTGAATTGCCTACCGGCGAAAATTATTCGCGTGTCAAGAAGCTTGTGCGCGAGCACAAGCTCCATACGATCTGTGAAGACGGACGCTGCCCGAATATGGGCGAATGCTGGGGCGCAGGAACGGCCACCTTCATGATCCTGGGTAATGTATGCACGCGCAGCTGTTCGTTTTGTGCGGTTGCAACAGGCCGACCTGGTGAATACGACCTCGATGAACCTGCTCGGGTGGCGGAAGCCATTCGCCTGATGGGGGTGAAACACGCAGTCATCACTTCTGTAAACAGGGATGAACTGAAAGACAAAGGCGCGGGTGTTTGGGCTGCTACTATCCGAGAAGTGAAGCGTATGAATCCGCAAACCACCATGGAAACCCTGATACCCGATTTCAAGGCACATTGGGATTTGCTGGAAATGGTGATAGCAGAAAAGCCTGAAGTGGTAAGCCACAATATGGAAACCGTAGCCCGGCTCTACCGGCTGGTGCGTCCGCAGGCCAAATATGAACGCAGCCTAGAGCAGATCAAACGCACGAAAGAATTCGGATTGCGCACCAAATCGGGCGTGATGTTAGGTTTGGGCGAAACGGATGATGAAATCTGCCAAATCATGGACGATTTGGTGGCGCATGGTTGCGAAGTACTCACCTTGGGTCAATACCTTCAGCCTACGAAAATGCATCTTGAAGTGCGCGAATTTGTGCACCCCGACAAGTTTGCCTTTTGGAAGGAGGAAGGCGAGCGGCGCGGTTTCAGGCATGTGGAAAGCGGACCGATGGTTCGTTCTTCCTACCATGCTGAGAAGCACGTATTCTAAAGGAATACAGCACATTTCAGTAACCTGAATGGCTCTCTGAAATGCCTGATTTCAGCCGTTCCTAAAATTTGACATTCCATTGCGGAAATCGGACTGAAAAGGGGGATTGCGTTTCGTTTTCTTGTCCTAAATTGCGCGTTGAATCCAGAATAAAACCATCTATGAAGAGATTATACGTATTGCTTTCTGCCAGCGCGCTGATGACGGCAGGTGTGATCACCTTCCGCGGCAGCGGGGTTATTCCGCAGCCATTCGGAGAAAACCGCGCGAAGACAGAACATTCCAAAGAGGGCGAGAGTATCCGTGGGGCCCTTGAATCGAAGTATTCATTGCGTTTCAACCAGGAAACAGGCGATCTAGATCCTCAGTGGATGGCCGATGCAGTGAGCCAGGCTGACCGCATGGGCAGGCTTCGTCTGAACAAAAACCTGACTTGGGAGAATATGGGTCCTGACAATGTTGGTGGCCGAACCCGCGCTTTCCTTATCCACAAAGACAGCGGTAATATCTGGTTTGTCGGCGCCGTTAGCGGTGGCCTTTTCCGCAGCACCAGCTTTGGTTCTTCCTGGCAGGTAGTGAACGACAAACAGGAAAACCTCAGCGTGAACTGCATCGCACAAACCCTGAATGGAGACATCTTCTACGGAACGGGTGAAGGTGGATTTACCAACCTGCAGGGTACCCGCAATGGTTCCCCTGCTTTCATGGGTGCCGGCGTTTTCAAGAACGAAGACAAAGGCGGAACCAGCTTCAAACGCCTCCCAAGCACCAACAATGCGAATTTCACCACGGTGAATCACATGGTTGCACATCCCACTGAAAACAAACTTTTCGTTGGAACCAGCACAGGTATTTGGGTCAGCACCGATGGAGGCACCACTTTCAATCGTGTGCGCACAGGCAACACCCGCGAAATCAAAATTGCCAGCGACGGAACCATTTTCGCCAACGTAGGTAACCAGCTTGTACGCTCAACAGACGGCGGTTCCACCTATACCAATATGACCTTGACCGGCAGCTCCTCTGCTAACCGCATCGCGATTGCAGTGAGCCCTCAGGACCCTAACTACGTGTATTGCATGGTGGCAGGTTCCAATGGCTCGCTGGATGGCGTTTACCGCAGCACCAACAAAGGCGACTCCTGGGCGAAGATTATCAGCCAGAGCGCCTACTTCAACATTTTCAGCGACAACAACCAGGGCTGGTACGACAACGTAATCAGCGTTAACCCTGTGAACAAAGACCATATCCTGATGGGCGGTGTAAGCATGGCCCAGTGGGATCCCGTAAACGGTCCCCGCCTGATGGCCAGCCTGTTTGATGCAGGATGGAATACCCAATACATCCATGCAGACAAGCACACCATCGACTGGATTCCGAATACCAACCCACCTGTATGCATCGTGGGAAGCGACGGTGGTCTGGCTATCAGCTACGACCTCGTTCGCTGGAGCCAGCGTAACCGCGGTTTCGTCAGCTTCCAGGCTTACAATGTAGCCGCCAACAACCTTGGTTGGGTTACAGGCGGTTCTCAGGACAACGGAACACAGCTGATCAACTTTACCGGCAACACCAATCCAGGACAGTCGGTTTCCCAAAGCGCTGTAGAAATCACCGGCGGTGACGGTTTTGACTGCGAATTTTCTATTCACAACCCCAAGACCGTATTCACCTCCGTCTACTACGGAACTGTGTATCGTTCCGCCAACAGCGGCCAGGCGATTTCCACTTTTTGGGATACCCGCATCGGCGGACCGACCGGTAATACACTGCCCCAGACTGACTTCTTTACCATTTTTAGCCTCTGGGAACATCCTACTATTGCAGACAGCAGCCGCTTGTTTCTGGCTAAGGATGGAGATGTATGGATGTGTCTGAATCCCACCAATTTCTCACAAAGTGCAACCTGGTTCCTTGTAGCCCAGGGTCTTGGCAGCGACCGTATCATCGATCTTCAGCATACACCCGACGGCAACAGCGTTTTCGTTGCCAAGAATGGTCGCGTATTCCGTATCGATGGTATTAATAACGCCACCTTCAGTACCCAGATGTATCCGGGAGTACGCGATATTCCTGCAGGTATCAGCACAACCAATATCACTGGCAACATGCCTTCAGGACGTGCCTTTACTTCGGTTAGTGTAGATCCTTCCAACTCAGACCGGATCGTTGTAACCCTTGGCAACTATGGAAACAGCAATTACGTGTACATTTCTCAAAACGCGCTTTCTGCTGCTCCAAGCTACACCAACATCACTGCCAACCTGCCCTCGATGCCGGTTTACGACGCCTTCATCGACTTCAAAAACCCGAATTATATCCTGCTCGGTACCGACCTTGGCATCTATGCCACCGAAACCGGAGGCACTGTTTGGGAAGAACAGAACAGTGGAATGGCCCGTGTACCCGTATTTGAAATCCGCGGTTACCAATGGAAGCCCTGGATGGGCAGTGAAATCTACATCGGTACGCATGGCCGCGGTTTCTTCCGCAGCCGTTCGCTGATGACAAACACGCACAACACAACTGACCTCGTGCGCACTTCCTCATTGAATATTTACCCGAATCCTGCTGCTGCACAAACCCAACTGCGCTTTGAAGCACTGCGCAGTGGCAAAGCTACCCTGACGGTTTATACCCTGAACGGACAAGTGGCGATGCGCCGCGATCTTCAGGTGAAAGCAGGTAGCCAGACCATCGACCTGAATGTTTCAGGCCTGGCGAATGGCCATTACCTCACCGTAATCGACTGTGCCGGCGAACAGAAAACCGGCAAGATGGTGGTGAGCCGTTGACCCCTTAACGAAATCAAACTTTAAGAAAGAGGCCGGTAATTGCACCGGCCTCTTTTTTTATGGCCCCTCGGCGTCTTATATTTGCACCGGGCCGGTACGACCAGCTCCCTTTGAACTCCCCCAGAACCGGAAGGAAGCAAGGGCAGAAGGTTGTAGCGGTGCGATATCGGCCCTTTTTAATTTCCCATTTTACTACTTTATTGCCTGATTAGCCCTTACCGGGCAGTATAAAGGCATGCCCCAGACGTATTTTCGCGGCATGTCGAAAACCGATATCGAAGCCAACCGCAACGAAGACCAGATGAAATTGCTGGTGGGTGAACTGCGGCACAAGCTGGGCAAGATCTACGAAGGCGGCGGAAAAAAAGCAGCCGCCAAACAAAAAGAAAAAGGCAAGATGCTGGCCCGCGAACGGGTAGATTTTCTGCGCGACCCGAATACTCCATGGATTGAAATCGGCGCCTTTGCCGGATACGATATGTACGAAGCCCAGGGCGGCTGTCCGGCCGGCGGTGTGGTTTGCGGCATCGGTTATGTAAGTGGTCGCCAGTGCGTTATCGTAGCCAACGATGCTACAGTGAAAGCCGGCGCCTGGTTTCCGATATCGGGCAAGAAGAACCTGCGGGCACAAGAAGTAGCGATGGAAAATCGCCTGCCAATCATCTACCTGGTCGACAGCGCCGGCGTATTCCTGCCCATGCAGGATGAAATATTCCCGGATAAAGAACATTTCGGGCGCATCTTCCGGAACAATGCCCTTATGAGCTCCATGGGCATTACCCAGATTGCAGCCGTGATGGGAAGTTGTGTGGCGGGTGGTGCTTATCTGCCCATCATGAGCGACGAAGCCCTGATCGTAGAAGGAACCGGTTCCATATTCCTCGCCGGCAGCTACCTGGTGAAAGCCGCAATCGGAGAAGAAATCGACAACGAAACACTTGGCGGCGCGCTTTCGCAAACCGAACTGAGCGGCGTAATCGACGATCGTTTCCCCGACGATGCCAGTTGCCTGCAGCGCATCCGGTATATCATGGACAAGCTGGGCAAACACGAAGAAGCCGGTTTCGACCGTGTTTCGCCCGTGGCTCCTTCCCTGCCCGCCGAAACCCTATACCGCATTCTGCCGGCCGATCGCAGCAAGCCTTACGACACACTGCAGCTTATACGCTGCCTGGTTGATGGCGGGGAATTTGAACAATACAAAGAAGGTTATGGCAAAACCATCCTATGCGGTTATGCCCGCGTCGATGGCTGGGCCGTGGGCATCGTGGCCAATAACCGTCTGCTCGTGAAGAGCCGCAAGGGCGAAATGCAGTTCGGCGGGGTGATTTATTCCGACTCAGCCGACAAGGCAGCGCGCTTCATCATGAACTGCAACCAGAAGAAAATCCCCTTGGTCTTTCTGCAGGATGTCACCGGTTTTATGGTGGGCAGCCGCAGCGAACACGGCGGCATCATCAAAGACGGCGCGAAGATGGTGAATGCTGTTGCCAACAGCACAGTGCCTAAGTTTACCATTATCACCGGCAATTCATACGGCGCAGGCAATTATGCCATGTGCGGAAAAGCGTACGACCCGCGGCTGATTGTATCATGGCCCGGATCGCGTATCGCGGTGATGGGGGGTGAACAGGCGGCCAAGACGCTCATGCAAATTGAAAAGGCACGCTTAACCGCTGCGGGCGAAACCCTCGATCCGGAAAAGGAACAGGAAATGCTGAACCAGATTATCGACCGGTATAACCGCCAAATGAGTCCGTATTATGCGGCTTCCAGGCTGTGGGTAGATGCTGTAATCGACCCGACTGAAACGCGCACCTGGATCAGCATGGGGATTGAAGCCGCCAATCACGCTCCTGTCAAGCCCTTCAATGTGGGTGTGATTCAGACTTGATTCGATAGAATCCGGAATCAAGTCTTGAGAAAATGTCAAGAGCCTTAATCAGCCGCGAGAAAACGGGCAGTGGCTGAATGATGTGTGATAGGTTTGGATGTGGTTTAAGCGGGAAGCATTTGGCAAAATGGCTGCTGGTTAAACGGCAATTTCAGATTAGTCGGAAGCGTCCACTATGTACGGCAGGTTCCAAGCCTTGCTGACGAACAAACCGAACATTTGTTCAATTTTCTGATTTCCGCTGTAGCGGCGATTGGTGAGGTAACAGAATTCTCCCAGATAATTCCGGAGGTAGCGTGAACTCACGAAATGGTGGATGCCTTCCAGGTTGCGCATGGCATTGACTTTCATGATCTCCGTGTAGCGCAACCTGCCCATATTTGGATCATCTTCAAACCAGGGGCGCGGACGATTATCGATGCTACGGATGCGGATATTCATTCCGTACGGAAGCTCTTCAGGCGTCAGCGGTGTGGTTTTCCGTGGAACCGGATGATGATGGTTGTACGGAAGGTCTTTCAGTGATTCAGGTCGCATGGAAATCAATCGCAAA
>CANHTS010000010.1 GCA_947463435.1 Flavobacteriales bacterium
AACGAATACCGAGCTTCACCTTGTTGCCAATATTGCCCATCACGTTGAGCTGGATCTTCTGGTCGAAGATGAAGTTGCCATTGCGCTGCTGGCGCTTGCTGAACTGCGGGTTGCGGATGGTATTGAAGTTTCCGCCAAGGGTGAGCGTGGCCGAGCCGCTGGGCTGGATATCCACTCCCCCGTCGCCGAAGATGCGGTTCAGTTCCGGATTGGCGATGTTCAGGCGCGGTTTCCAGCCGTCTGTCGAGCCGGCACCCGAGGCATACGATTGTTGTGAACGCTGACGGAAATAATCGCGGTTGCGGTTGTTGCTTTCCTGGCGCACGAAATCTTCGTAGCTGCGGTTTTCGCCGGTCGGGAACCAAAGATCGCCGATGCGCCTGAATTCTTCGTATTTGCCTGTGCGTGGATTGTAGCGGATTTCGCGGGTGATTGGATCTTTCAGATCGACATTGTTGCGCACCCGGTTGGGATCATTCGGCTGACGGTCGCGGATGGGGTAGCGCAGACGCGCGGAATCGCCGGGCAACTGTGCCAGGGCCGATTGTGGGCCGATCGCCGCCATCGCGGTGAGCAGCACCGCAAGGCATAAGGCCGGACACTTCCTCCACTCCCGGTAAAAAAATTGCAAGGCTCGCAAAACTCAGATCAATGTTAAGTAGTTCTCTGGCGAATAGGCTGTTTGTTGATGAACCTACGAATTAAAGGATTTTCAAGGAATGTTTGATGATATCTTCCACGCGGAGTGCATTTCCGTGTTCACGCGCCACCCGGGTAAGCGCCTTGTCGATGGCAGCGCGGGCAAAACCAAGCGCCACCAAGGCTTCGGCGGCTTCGTCGGCCGGACTGAGATCGTGCTGCAGCATGCCGGGAAGGGCCGATTTTTTCCTGCCGCCCATGCGGTCGCGCAATTCGAGCACGATGCGCTGCGCGGTTTTTTCTCCGATTCCCTTCACGGCTTTCAATAACGATATGTTTCCGTTCAATATTGCACTGCTTAAGTCATCGGGCTGTAAGCTGCTCAACATGAGCAAGGCGGTATTGTTGCCGACGCCGCTTACTGAGACCATCATCCGGAACATATCGCGTTCGGCCGGCTCGGCAAATCCGTACAACACCATGCCCGCAGGTGCCTGGTTCTCAATGCGGAAGGCATGGTGAACGAGAATGCGTGCGCGCTTCTGCTGCCTCAGTTTTTCGTACGTGTACAGCGATATCTGCAGAAAATACCCTATGCCACCGGCTTCCAGCACCAGCGAGGTCGGACTTATCTGCGCAACCTCGCCCTCAATAAACTCGTACATGCGGCAAATCTAAACGCCCGCTGCAATCGTGCAAGCCCCGTTGGTAAAATCAGCTCAGTGTAAGTGTCAAAAATGAACAAAGGGGACCTTGGCCCCCTCTGTTGTTTGCTTTTTGTCGAATTTTTTCAGGCGCTGGCACCCATGCTGCTCAGCACTTCGTTCATGCTGCGCACGGCGGCGGCACTCTTGCTGAACAGGGCCTTTTCTTCTTCGTTCAGGTTCACATCGACGATGCGCTCCCAGCCATTGCGGCCGATGATAACCGGCACACCGAGGCAGATATCTTCTTGTCCGTACTCGCCTTCCAGCTTTACACAGCAGGGGAACAGCTTCTTCTGGTCGCATACGATGCTCTGTACCAATACAGCCACAGAAGCTCCCGGTGCATACCAGGCGCTGGTGCCGAGCATGCCGGTGAGGGTTGCGCCGCCCACCATGGTATCGGCTGCTACCTTGGCCAGTGCATCGGCAGCGAGGAATTGAGCAACGGGAACACCATTGCGCGAAGCCAGGCGGGTAAGCGGAATCATGGTCGTATCGCCGTGACCGCCGATCACCATGCCGTTCACATCGCTGGCGGGCGCGCCGAGGGCGGTGCTCAGGTAGTGGCGGAAGCGGCTGCTGTCGAGGATGCCGCCCATGCCGATGATGCGGTGCTTGGGCAAACCGGTTGATTTCAGCGCCAGGTAGGTCATGGTATCCATCGGATTGCTCACCACCACGATGATGGCGTCGGGCGAATGGCGGAGCACGTTTTCAGAAACTTCTTTCACGATACCGGCGTTGATGCCGATCAGTTCTTCGCGGGTCATACCCGGTTTGCGGGGAATACCGCTGGTGATCACCACCACATCGCTGCCGGCGGTTTTGCTGTAATCGTTGGTGCTGCCGCTGATGCGGGTATCAAAACCGTTGAGGGTAGCGGTTTGCATGAGATCGAGGGCTTTGCCTTCGGCGAAATTTTCGCGGATATCCAGCAAAACCACTTCCGATGCAAAATTCTTCATGGCGATGTACTCCGCGCAGCTCGCGCCCACATTGCCTGCTCCGATGATACTGATTTTTGTCATAGTGAAAGAGCCGCAAATTTAGGCAAGCGGCGCGGATAGATGGGGAGGCAGGTATGAGATTTTACGGTTTTGGGGGTGATAGTGGGTGGCTTCAAAGGGGCTTTAAACCGCTTCAAAGGACCTCAAAGGACCAAAGGGACTGAAAAGGCTGCGTATTTTGCGTCCTTGGTTGTCCTTTATTGTCCTTTGTTGGCCTTAATCATTATTGGGCTCTTTTGGCTCCGAATTATTTTGCTTTTCCTGGTTTCTTTTTTCGATTCTGGCCTTGGTCATTCTCTCGCGGAGGCCACCTTCTTTGAGAAAAGCGGCTTCCAGGGATCTTATCTGGTTCTGCAGCAGAAAACTCACCACTTTAATCAAGCCAATGATAACATTGGCACTGATGGCCGGGTCTTCGTGCTCTATGCCTTTTCTGAACGTTTCATATGTTGGGTTTGGTATCTTGTTGAGTTCTCTGAGCCGGACCACGTATGGGTGTTCTTTGGGCCATATCTCAAGCTGCCGCAATCTCAGGAAATCTTCGTAATCAATCTTTAGTTCTTCCAGTGAAGCACGGGCTACGTTGGTAAGTTTGATTTCCGTTTCCTTCGATGTTGCAGATGCCATACTCGCTTCAGCGATGTTCTGCTTTCCGCTTCTGGCCGCCTGCACCATCTGGTCGATGGTGCGGTCCGGCCTTTTGAAAAAGCGATTGGTAAAATAAAACGTAGCGTCGTAGATGATTTCCGCTTTCTGATAAGCTTTCAGATTTCGATAACCACCATGCTTGGGGATAAAACCATCATTGTTTCTTTCTGTTGGGTTCATAATATCAGGATGTTTTATATACATTCATTTACAATTGCTTAAGCGCTTTGACTTAGTTCTTTGGTCGGCTGAAATAAAAATGGATAAAAAGAATATATCATGATGAACTTTGCAACATGAGACCCCGAGTAAACTATATTCCGTATACGACCCGCCCCATGTTTTTTGACACAAAAGAAGTCAAACAAATTTAACCAAGTCTAGAAAAAAATCCTTGGTCGCTGTTTTGGTGGTTAGCGTGGCGTGATATGTAAACACGAATACAGAAAATAATTTCCTGCCTTACGGCGTCTTTCAACTTCTTGCGCTTTTCAACTTACTTTCGTCTTTCCCCAACCCATGAACCCCAGAGAGAAAGACCTGTTGGAATGGCAGGAAGCCGGTCTGATAGACGAAGCAACGCGAACGCGCATCAGCCTGTACCTGCAGGAAAAAGACCAACACCAAACCCCTCCCCTGTTTGCACTGTTTGCCGTGATCGGCGCCTTGCTGGTAGGTGGCGGTATTTCGCTGCTGGTAGCCCATAACTGGGACAAGCTGCCGCAGGCTGCCCACCTGGCCGTTGCCGTTTTCCTGCTCCTCGGCGGTCAGGCCCTCGTGTTCTTCACCCTCCGGAAAAAGAAGGAAAGCGCAGCCTGGCGGGAATCTTCCGCTATCCTGCACTATTTCAGCCTCGGCGGCTGCCTGGCCATCATCAGCCAGGAATTCTACCTGGGCGGCGATATGGACGGTTTCCTGCTGCTATGGAACGCCCTGTTCCTGCCTGCTGTTTTCCTTCTGCGCAGTCCGACCGGATCCGGACTGGCCATCGCAGGCAGCAGCATCGTAGCCGCTATCTCGGGTTACGCTTTTCAACAAAACCATAGCGATTATTTGATCGGCAGCCTGGTGCTGCTCGGCCTGCTGGCGTATTTCTATGTGCAATTCCTGCAAGGCCCGGAACAGGCACATGCCCGGCGCATCCACCATTGGCTCTGGGCCTTGGTTACACCGCTCCTCTTCGGCATCTTCTTCCGCTACGATACCAGCTACGCCGTTCCGGCACTGGGTCTCCTGTTTGTCCTGCACCGCTATATCGGCCATCTGCCGCGCCTGCACGAAAGCGGATTCCTGGCCAGCGGCTGGCTCAGCATCGGTACGGTCGGCTGGGTCGTGATGATGGAATGGATGGGCTTCCGCGAATACTGGAACTGGCATACCGACGAACGCATTTCCCATGCCGCTGCCCCGCTCACCGGCAGCATCGCCTTCATTGCTACCCTGATCCTTACCGTTACCCTTGGCGTTTTCACCCGCATGGGCAAGGGCAAAAGGGAAATCCTGGACTTCGGCTTTGTGCCAATTGCCTTGTCATTGGCCTGGCTGCAACTGCTCGGTCCCTGGGCGGCTGCGCTGTTCTGCAACCTGTGGCTCTTCGTTACCGGCGTCGTTATCCTGCGCAAAGGCGGCAACGAAGGCAATCTCGGCGCGCTGAACCTGGGCCTGACGATCATCGCGCTGGTATTGCTCACGCGCTTCTTCGACGAACGGATCGATTACCTGTTGCGCGGACTGGCCTTCATCGTTACCGGTGTCGCCTTCTTCCTCGTCAACCGCCACTACATGCGCAAGGCGCGCAGAAAGGAACAAGCCGGATGAAACGCAATGCCTGGTGGCTGTTTGCCCTCTTGCAATTCGGCGTGGTGGGTTGGATGATCTGGCGTTACCAGCGCATCCAAACAAGCGGCACGGTACACCGCTTCCTGCTGGAGCCGGTCGACCCGGCAGATCCGTTCCGCGGGCGCTACCTGCAGCTGAGCTTTGAAGCCGATGAAGTTGCACTTTGTCCGTTCAATGGCCAAAACCCAGATCGCTTGTATCTTTCTCTGGGCAAAGACAGCCTGGGTTTTGTGCGCTACCTGAAAGCCGGCAAGGAGTCTCCGGATTCGGGCGAATACCTGCAGGCCGATGTAGCAGATATTTACGGTAACGAGAACGGCTGCGCCACAGCCCGTCTCGATTTCCCTTTCGACCGCTGGTACATGAACGAGGAGCTCGCACCGAAAGCCGAAAAAGAGGTGGCCGCCGCGCTGACACGCGCAGGCACGCGCTGCTGGCTGGCCGTGCGCATCCGCGATGGCAAGGCAGTGGCAGAGCAGTTGTATATCAACGATACGGCCATAGCCGACTGGCTGCCGCGCTGACCCCATTTACCTGCCGCGCATTGGTGGGTATCAAGTTCACAAAAGGCTACAGTGTGCATCGTTTTGCAGACAGCCAACCACTATAATTGTGCAATAAATCGGACAATATGACCCAGATCCTGGTGATAGACGACGAGCGTGTGATCCGCGATACGCTCAAGGAGATTCTCGAATACGAGAACTATACCGTGCATACCGCCGAAGACGGCAAGAAGGGGCTGGAAATGCTCGGCCGCGGTGGCTACGATGCCGTGCTCTGTGACGTCAAAATGCCCGGCATCGACGGCATGGAGCTGTTGGAACGCGCTGCTGTAGCGGCCCCCGATGTTCCGTTCATCATGATCACCGGCCACGGTTCGGTGGAGATGGCCGTCGAAGCCACCCGCAAAGGCGCCTACGATTTCATCACCAAGCCACCGGATCTGAACCGCCTGCTCATCACCCTGCGCAATGCGGTTGACAAGAACAACCTGGTCGCTGAAACCAAGGTATTGAAGCGCAAGGTGGCCAAGACGTTTGATATCGTCGGGGAAACGCCGGCCATTACCAAAATCAAGGATACCATCCACAAGGTGGCTCCTACCGAAGCGCGCGTGTTGATCACGGGTGAAAACGGTGTGGGCAAGGAACTCGTTGCGCGCTGGATCCACGAATACAGCAACCGCAGCACCGGACCGATGGTGGAAGTGAACTGCGCGAGCATCCCGACCGAACTGATCGAAAGCGAGCTGTTCGGCCATGAAAAAGGCTCTTTCACCAGCGCCATCAAGCAGCGGATCGGCAAATTCGAACAGGCCCATGGCGGAACGCTATTCCTCGACGAAATCGGCGATATGAGCATGGCTGCCCAGGCCAAGGTATTGCGCGCCATCCAGGAAGGGCGCATCACACGGGTCGGCGGCGACAAGGAAATCAAGGTGGATGTACGCATCGTAGCGGCTACCAACAAAGACCTGCTCGATGAAATCGAGAAAGGCAATTTCAGGATGGACCTTTACCACCGCCTCAGCGTAATCTTGCTGCATGTGCCTACCCTGAACGAGCGAGCCGACGATATTCCCATCATCGCATCGCGCTTCCTCAAGGAAATCTGCGAGGAAAACAGCCTGCCCCTGAAGCAGTTCTCGCCCGAAGCCATGGAGGCGCTCAAGGAAGTGAACTGGACGGGCAATATCCGCGAGTTGCGGAACGTCGTGGAACGCCTGGTCATTCTCTGCGGGGAAACCGTGACGGCCGATGATGTCTTCACCTACAGCAATCCGGCCCAGCGCGCTGCCGATCCGTTCGGTGTGGTTGACCAATATCAGAAGTTCCAGGATTTCAAGGATTTCGCGGAGCGCGTTTTCATCGAACGCAAGCTTTCCCAGAACAATTGGAACGTGGCCAAGACATCGGCTGAAATCGATATCCAGCGCAGCCATCTTTACAACAAGATCGAGAAATACAACCTCAAGCGCCGTTGAACCTGGATACGCCCATCGGCACCGATCTCGGGCTGGCTGCTGAAATCCTGCGGCGCGGCGGATTGGTCGCCATTCCAACCGAAACCGTTTACGGACTGGCGGCGAATGCGCTCGATCCACTAGCGGTGGCGAAGATTTTCGAAGCCAAGCAACGCCCGCATTTCGACCCTTTGATCGTGCATTTGTTCGATGCGGAAGAGGTATCGAACTATGCGGAGGAGTTTCCGGAAGCGGCACGGCGCCTGGCCGACAATTTCTGGCCTGGACCGCTTACCCTGGTCTTGCCACGGAAACCGATCATCCCTGAATTGGTAACAGCCGGCGGTCCGACCGTGGCCTTGCGGGTGCCCGATCATCCGCTCACGTATAAACTGCTCGGAATGCTGGATTTTCCGCTTGCCGCACCGAGTGCCAATCCGTTCGGTTATATCAGCCCGACCTCTGCGGCCCATGTGCATGCGCAGCTGGGCGGGAAGATCGATTATATCCTTGACGGCGGCCCGTGCAAGGTCGGCATCGAAAGCACGGTCATTGCTTTTGAAGGGGAAAAGGGAAGAATCCTGCGTTTGGGCGGTTTGGATTCCAAGGCGATAGAGGCTTTGGTTCCGGATCTGGAAATACAGACCAGCAGTTCATCCAATCCGCTTTCACCTGGGCAGCTCGACCGGCATTATGCACCCGACACGCGCCTGCTGATTGCTTCAGACCTCGCGAAATACCTGCGCACCCACGAAACACCGGAGAATACGGCGCTGATCGTTTATCATCGGCCACAGTTGAATTGGGCCAGGGAGAAACAATATGTGTTAAGTCCGAAGCGCAGCCTTACCGAAGCCGCATCCAGACTATACGCTGTATTGCGTGAAGCCGATGCCGCCGGTTACGAACTGATTATTGCTGAGGAAGCGCCTTCCAAGGGCCTGGGGCCCGCTATCAACGACCGCCTGCGCCGGGCTTCCTTCAAGCTCTGAACGCTCAGGAAACCTCGAGGTAATCGAGGTCTTTGCCGAAAGTCTCACGGATATACAATGCGCCGGCAATGGCCAGCCCAAAGCACAAAATGCCGACAAAGCTGGCGCCGTAGATGATATTTCCGTCGAAAAGCGATTTGCTCAGCGAAGTGAAAGCCATACCAATCAGATAGAAGGCACCGCGCACGAAATTGGGAACGGTGCTGGTAACGGTGGCGCGGAGGTTGGTGCCGAACTGTTCGCTAGCATTGGTGACAAACAGCGCCCAATAGCCGGTTCCTATCCCCAAAAAGAAACAGAGCAGATAGAACATGCTTGCGCTCAGGCTGCCGCTGTATAGATACACCACGCTGAGTGCCATGCAACTGATCAGGTAACCCATAACCACTTTTTTGCGGCTGCGTAACCACTGGCTGAAGAGCCCGGAGAACAAATCGCCCACGGACAATCCGAGGTAGCAGTACATGATGCTTTCGCCGTTCGAAATCGTTCCTTGTACCCCCAGTTCGGGTGCAAAACGTTCGCTCAGGCTGACGAGGATGCCGACCACATACCAGACAGGTAAGCCAATCACTATGCAGGCCAGATAGGTTTTGAAACGTTTGGCGCTGCGGAAGAGCATAAAGAAATCCCCGCGTTTGACATCGCTGCTTTGTTTCACTTGGTGAAACATGCCCGATTCGAACATGCCGGCACGAAGGGCCAACAGCGTTAATCCCAACACACCACCGGTAATGTAGGCGCCTTTCCAGCCGAGCTTTGAGCCCACCAGGTAAGCAGCAACAGCACCCAGTGCTCCCACGGTAACCACGATCATGGTTCCATAGCCGCGCTTGTCCTTGTGCATGGTTTCGCTCACCAGCGTGATGGCAGCACCGAGCTCTCCCGCCAAACCGACACCTGCTACAAAGCGCAATAAAGCATACTGTTCAATGTTCACGATAAACGCGTTCAGCAGGTTCGCCGCAGAATAAAGGATGATGGACCCGAACAATACGGAAAGCCGGCCTCTTTTATCGCCCAGCACGCCCCACAGAACGCCGCCAATCATCATACCCAGCATTTGCATCTGGAAGAGGAAAACTTCGTTGTCGGTATACTCCTGGAAGCTCATGCCAAGCCCTTCCATCATGCTTTCCTTCTTTACGATGTTATAGAGGATGAGGTCGAAGATATCGACGAAGTAACCGAAGGCGGCTACTATGATGAGCATGAAGATGGAACGACCCTGCTGGTCTCTGAACAATGCCTGCTGGCGCATACCGCAATAATAGTCAGGAAGTAGCGCGCTTCAAAAAAGCGAGGCCGTCAAAGCTTCAGAAATCGGAGCCCGCAACGAGCACTGCACAGATTTGCTCGAGGTAAGACTGATCGGTTTCGTTGAAATGGTTGAGGTGTTCGCTGTCAACATCCAGCACGCCAATTGTTACTCCATCGCGCATCAAAGGCACCACGATTTCTGAGCGCGAGGCAGCGCTGCAGGCGATATGGCCGGGAAACAGCTCCACATCCGGTACCAGGATCGTCGCTGCCTTGTCCCAGGCTGTTCCGCATACGCCCTTGCCTTTGGCGATACGCGTACAGGCCAGCGGACCTTGAAATGGACCGAGCACCAGTTCTCCGTTGCGCACCAGGTAGAAACCAACCCACCAGAAGCGGAAGCTCTCGCGCAGCAGCGCGGCAGTATTAGCCATATTGGCCACTGCATCCCGTTCTCCTTCCGTCAATGCCTGAACGGCAGCCAACACATGCGCATAGCTTGAGGCCTTATCTGCAGTAGCAATGGGTTGGAATTCTATGTGCATGGTTGCAGGATGAAAGTAAAAACGGAGTTGATAGTGTGTGATGCAGTTTGCATGCTACCATGAGCTGGCAGGCAACCGCATAATCAGAGGAAAAAGCGGTTAAGCCTGTGCTTTAAAACAACCTGGTGCCCGGGGCGGGACTCGAACCCGCACGGCCCTTTCGGACCACAGGATTTTAAGTCCTGCGTGTCTACCATTCCACCACCCGGGCTAAGAACTTCGAATCTATGGCATTACGACCTCTTTTCGGATCGAAAACCAAAGAAAAAGCCCCTTTGCAGGGGCTTTGACTGAGCGAGAAACGAGGCTCGAACTCGCGACCTCAACCTTGGCAAGGTTGCGCTCTACCAACTGAGCTATTCTCGCTTTTTCCCTTGTTTTCGGGAGTGCAAATGTACGATAAGGAGTTGCGATTTGTCAAGGGGGTAGAAGAAAAAAAATTCTTCTACCCCCTAACAATCGATTATCCTGCAGCGCTGGCTGCGTAGTCTTCCTTCTTGGAAGCCTGCAGGCGCTCGTACTCTTCACGCGATCCTACGATCACGTTTTCAAATATGCGCGTACCGGTACCGGCCGGGATCAGATGACCCACAATTACGTTTTCCTTCAGACCGCGCAGCTCGTCGATTTTGCCGGAGATGGCAGCCTCGTTGAGCACCTTGGTTGTTTCCTGGAACGAAGCCGCACTCAGGAAGCTCTGCGTACCCAACGATGCCTTGGTAATACCTTGCAGTATCGGCTGGGCCGTTGCAGGGATTGCATCGCGGTACTGAACCAGGCGCTGGTCTTTGCGGCGCAGGGCAGAGTTCTCTTCGCGCAGACGACGCAGCGACACAATCTGACCGGGTGACAGGTTCTCGCTGTCGCCTGCATCGGTCACGAATTTCTTGTCGTAGATCTGGTCGTTCTCTTCGATGAACTCAAAGCGCTCGGTGATTTCGTTCTCCAGGAACTGTGTATCGCCCGGATCGAGGATTTCCACCTTCTGCATCATCTGGCGCACGATCACTTCGATATGCTTATCGTTGATCTTTACACCCTGCAGGCGGTAAACTTCCTGGATACCATTCAATACATAGCGCTGTACCGCAGCTGAGCCTTCAATCTGCAGGATATCCTGCGGTGTGATGGCTCCGTCGCTGAGCGGTGCACCTGCACGTACGTAGTCGCCGTCGTGCACAAGAATGTGCTTCGACAGAGAAACCAGGTAGCGTTTTACTTCGCCGTCTTTGTTTTCTACCGTGATTTCACGGTTACCGCGCTTGATACCGCCATAGGTTACCACACCGTCGATTTCGCAAACCACCGCCGGATTGGAAGGGTTACGCGCTTCAAACAGTTCAGTTACACGTGGCAGACCGCCGGTGATATCGCGTACACTGCGCGCCTGACGGGGAATCTTCACCAGAATCTGACCGGCTTTAATCTTCTCCCCTGCCTTTACGTTGATGTGGGCAGCTACCGGCAGGTTGTATTCCCTGTTGCCTTCCTTGCCTAGAATGCGCAGCATCGGGTTACGCGTTTTGTCTTTGGTTTCGATAACCACCTTCTCGAAGAAGCCGGTCAGATCGTCACCTTCTTCGCGCACCGTTACGCCTTCGACGATGTGTTCGTATTCAACGGTACCGTCGATATCGCTGATGATTACGGCGTTGTATGGATCCCATGTACAGATCACATCGCCTTTTTTCACCTTCTGGCCATCGTTCACATCTACAATCGCGCCGTAAGGGATATTGTAGGTAACGATCACGTTGCGCGAGCTGGATTCGAGTACGCGTACCTCACCGGAACGGCCGGCTGCAACGCGTACAATTTTCTTATCGCCGCTGTCTTCGTCAATCACTTCGCGCGGAATGGTGCGCACGTTGTCGAAGTTCAGTTCACCGTCGTATTTGGTGAGGATCTGCGATTCGGAAGCAATGTTCAAAGCCGCACCACCCGTGTGGAAGGTACGCAGGGTAAGCTGGGTACCAGGTTCACCGATACTCTGTGCAGCAATTACACCTACCGCTTCGCCGATGTGTACCATGCGTCCGGTCGCCAGGTTGCGGCCGTAGCAACGTGAACAAACACCGCTGCGGGTTTCGCAGGTAAGCACGGAGCGGATTTCCACCTCTTCGATGCCGGCATCTTCTACCAGTTTGGCGTAATATTCATTGATTTCCTGACCGGCAGCAACAATCAGTTCTCCTGTTTCAGGATGGTAGATATCGTGGAGGCCGGTACGGCCGAGGATACGGTCGTAGAGAGGCTCAGCGATTTCTTCCTGATTCTTGAGCGCAGTCATGTTGATACCGCGCAGGGTACCGCAGTCGTGCTCGGTGATGATCACATCCTGGGCAACGTCGTGCAGACGACGGGTCAGGTAACCGGCGTCGGCTGTTTTCAGCGCCGTATCCGCCAGACCCTTACGCGCACCGTGCGTAGAGATGAAGTATTCCAATACCGACAGCCCTTCTTTCAGGTTGGAGATGATCGGGTTTTCGATGGTGTCGCCGGTACCGCCACCGATATTCTTCTGGGGCTTGGCCATCAGACCGCGCATACCGCCGAGCTGACGGATCTGGTCGTTAGAACCACGCGCTCCGGAATCCAGCATCATGAAGATCGGGTTGAAGCCCTGGCGATCTTCGGCAAGCTGGCGGATGAGGCGATCAGACAGACGATTCGTTACACGCGTCCAGAGGTCAATCACCTGGTTGTAGCGTTCGTTGTTGGTAATCAGACCCATGGCGAAGGTGTTGCGGATTTCTTCCACTTCACCCAGCGCATCTTCGATCATTTTCACCTTTTCATCCGGGATACGAACGTCGCCAAGGTTGAACGAAAGTCCGCCCTTGAATGCAAAATGGTATCCGAGATCCTTGATTGAATCGAGGAAGTGGGCTGTTTTGGCAACGCCGCTGAAGCGAATCATTTCTCCGATGATATCGCGGAGGTTTTTCTTCTTCAGCAGTTGGTTGATATAGCCCATTTCGAAAGGCACAACCTGGTTGAAAAGCACGCGTCCGATCGATGTTTCAACCAATTCATTGCTGAATTCGTTTTCACCGGTGCGCATATTCACACGCACTTTCACGATGGCATGCAGGTCTGCACGGCCTTCGTTATAGGCAATGATGGCTTCTTCCTGGCTATAGAATACGAGGCCTTCGCCCTTGATCGGGAATTCGGGTGTGCTCTTCCGGGGTTTGGTCATGTAATACAGACCCAAAATCATATCCTGAGACGGAACGGTTACAGGTGAACCGTTGGCCGGGTTGAGGATATTGTGGGAAGAGAGCATCAGCAGCTGTGCTTCAGCCACTGCAGCATTGCTCAAAGGTACGTGAACAGCCATCTGGTCACCGTCGAAGTCAGCGTTAAAGCCTGTACATACGAGCGGGTGCAGCTGGATTGCCTTACCTTCAACCAAACGCGGCTGGAATGCCTGGATACCCAGACGGTGCAGCGTAGGAGCGCGGTTGAGCAGCACGGGATGGCCTTTGAGGATGTTTTCGAGAATATCCCAGATTACAGGATCCTTCTTGTCGACAATCTTCTTCGCTGTTTTAACGGTCTTTACAATACCCCTTTCGATCAGCTTGCGGATGATAAAGGGTTTGAAAAGTTCTGCCGCCATGCCTTTGGGCAGACCGCATTCATTCAGTTTCAATTTCGGGCCTACAACGATTACCGAACGACCGGAATAGTCAACTCGCTTACCGAGCAGGTTCTGACGGAAACGGCCTTGCTTGCCTTTGAGCATATCGCTCAACGACTTCAGCGGACGGTTGCCTTCAGACTTCACGGCGCTGGCACGACGGGTATTGTCGAGCAGCGAATCGACTGCTTCCTGCAACATGCGCTTTTCGTTGCGCAGGATCACTTCAGGAGCCTTGATTTCCATCAGGCGCTTGAGGCGGTTGTTGCGGATGATTACGCGGCGGTACAAATCGTTCAGATCGGAGGTAGCGAAACGGCCGCCTTCCAGCGGAACGAGTGGGCGCAGTTCAGGCGGAATAACCGGCAGCATGCGCATGATCATCCACTCCGGACGGTTTTCGCCGGTGGTATTCGCATTGCGGAAACCTTCGATCACCTTCAAGCGCTTGAGGGCTTCCTGTTTGCGCTGCTGTGAACTTTCATTGGCTGCCTGGTAGCGCAGGTCGTAGCTCAGCTTGTCAAGATTCTGACGGCTCAGCAGATCCCACAGACCTTCAGCACCCATCTTAGCGATGAACTTGTTCGGGTCGTTGTCGTCGAGGTACTGGTTTTCCTTGGGCAGGTTGTCCAGGATGTCCAGGTATTCCTCTTCCGTCAGCAGATCCAGGTAGTTCACCTTGTCGTAGTTGCCGGTCTGGATTACCACATAACGTTCGTAGTAAATTACCAGATCGAGCTTCTTGGTCGGGATACCGAGCAGATAACCGATTTTGTTCGGCAAGGAACGGAAGTACCAGATATGCGCTACCGGAACCACGAGGTGGATATGCCCCATGCGCTCACGACGCACTTTCTTTTCGGTTACTTCGACACCGCAGCGATCGCAAACGATGTTTTTGTAACGGATGCGCTTGTATTTACCGCAATGGCATTCGTAATCCTTGATCGGACCAAAAATGCGCTCGCAGAAAAGCCCGCCCATTTCCGGCTTGTAGGTCCGGTAATTAATGGTTTCAGGCTTCGTTACTTCACCATAGCTGCGCTGCAGGATCAGTTCGGGCGATGCCAAACCAATCCGCACTTTGGTGAAGTTGCTTTTTATTTTAGGGTTCTTCTTGCTATTGATGTTCTGCATGGGATCAATCAAATTGAATTTCGAGACCCAGACCGCGCAATTCGTGCACAAGCACGTTGAACGATTCGGGAGTTCCTACCTGGGTGATATTCTCACCTTTAACAATCGCTTCGTAGGTCTTGGCACGGCCCATGATGTCGTCTGACTTCACAGTGAGGATTTCGCGCAGGATATTGGCAGCACCGAAGGCTTCCAGCGCCCACACTTCCATTTCACCAAAACGCTGACCACCGAACTGCGCCTTACCACCAAGCGGCTGCTGGGTGATGAGTGAGTACGGACCAATCGAACGGGCGTGCATCTTGTCGTCGACCATGTGACCCAGCTTCAGCATGTAGATGATACCTACTGTAGTCGGCTGATCGAACTTCTGACCGGTGAGGCCGTCGTTCAGATACACACTGCCGTTGGCCGGAACACCTGCCTTGGCGATATAATCGTTGATCTCGGCATTGGTTGCACCGTCAAAAATGGGCGTTGCGAACTTCACACCGAGTTCCTTGCCGGCCCAACCGAGAACGGTTTCGTAGATCTGACCAAGGTTCATGCGTGAAGGTACACCGAGTGGGTTCAACACGATATCAACGGGCGTTCCATCATCCAGGAATGGCATGTCTTCTTCGCGCACGATACGGGCAACAATACCCTTGTTACCGTGGCGACCGGCCATCTTATCTCCCACTTTCAGCTTGCGCTTGTTGGCAACGTAAACCTTCGCCAGTTTGAGGATACCGGTAGGCAGTTCATCGCCCACACTGATCGCAAAATACTCGCGCTTGAAATTGGTCACCTTCTCGTTATACACCTGAGAGTAGTTGTTCAGGATGCGCACGATCAGCACGTTCTTGTCTTCATCGGTAGTCCAGTTGTGATAGTTCACGTTCTGGTAATCGATGCCGGTGAGGTTCTTGATGGTGAACTTGGTTCCTTTCGGAATCAGTTCTTCCTGGTAGTTGTTGTAGACACCCTGGCTGGTTTTGCCGTTTACCACTTTGAAGAGCTTCTGAACCAGCTGTTCTTTCAGGAGCATCAGATCTTTCTCGTGTTCGGTTTCCAGGCGGGTAAGCTTGGCTTTGTCGGTAGACTTGACGTTTTTATCCTTCTTGTCTTTGGCAAAGAGCTTCTTTTCGATAACCACACCATCGGTGCTTGGAGGCGCCTTGAGAGACGCGTCTTTCACATCGCCTGCCTTATCGCCGAAGATGGCGCGCAGCAGTTTTTCTTCCGGTGAAGGTTCAGTTTCACCTTTGGGTGTGATTTTACCGATGAGGATATCGCCTTCTTTCACCTCTGCACCGACACGTATCAAACCGTTCTCGTCGAGGTTGCGGGTGGCTTCTTCGCTGACGTTCGGGATATCGTTGGTCAGTTCTTCGGCGCCGCGCTTGGTATCGCGTACTTCGAGTTCGAATTCAGTGATATGGATGCTGGTGAACCAGTCATCTTTTACCACTTTCTCCGAAATCACAATCGCATCTTCAAAGTTGTAACCCTGCCAAGGCATGAAGGCTACCATGAGGTTGCGGCCGAGTGCGAGTTCTCCGCTTTCCGTGCCATAACCTTCAGACAGAATCTGTCCGGGCTTCACGCGCTGACCTTTCTTCACGATAGGACGCAGGTTTACACAGGAATTCTGGTTGGTGCGACGGAACTTGATCAGCGAATACCCTTTGACGTTACCCGTGAAGCTCACCAGGTCATCATCATCGCCATGATCGTATTTCACGCGGATTTCGCGGGCATCCACGTAGTCAATTTCACCATTGCCTTCAGCTACAATCTGGGTGCGGCTGTCGCGGGCTACTTTTTCTTCCAGACCGGTACCAACGATGGGCGCAGTGGGGCGCAGCAGCGGTACAGCCTGACGCTGCATGTTCGAACCCATGAGGGCGCGGTTCGCATCGTCGTGTTCTAGGAAGGGAATGAGTGAAGCCGCAATCGATACAATCTGGTTGGGCGCCACATCCATGTAGTTGAGATCGGAAGGATCTACGGATGGGAAGTCACCTTCGCGGCGTGCACGTACTGCCGCCGTAAGGAAGTTACCGCTTTTATCAACCGAAGCATTCGCCTGGGCGATGGTCTGGTTGTCTTCTTCTTCGGCACTCAGATAAACGATTTTATCATCGAGTTTGCCATCCGTTACCTGGCGGTATGGGGTCTCGATGAAGCCCATCGAGTTGATTTTCGCGTGAACACACAGCGAGGAAATCAGACCGATGTTCGGGCCTTCAGGTGTTTCGATGGTACACAAGCGCCCGTAGTGGGTATAGTGTACGTCGCGCACCTCGAAGCCGGCGCGTTCGCGGGAAAGACCACCCGGACCGAGGGCCGAGAGGCGTCGCTTGTGCGTGATCTCGGCCAGCGGATTGATCTGATCCATGAACTGGCTGAGCTGGTTGGTGCCGAAAAAGGAATTGATTACGGAGGAAAGCGTACGCGCGTTCACCAAATCCTGGGGAGAGAACACCTCGTTGTCACGGATGTTCATCTTCTCACGGATGGTGCGGCTCATACGCGCCAGACCTACACCGAACTGCTGATACAACTGCTCGCCCACGGTGCGTACGCGGCGGTTGCTCAGGTGATCAATATCGTCTACTTCAGCCTTGGAGTTGCTGAGCTGAATCAGGTAGGTGATGATATGGATGATGTCTTCCTTGGTCAGCACCCGCACATCCATAGGGGTTTTCAGGTTCAGCTTCTTGTTGATACGGTAACGACCCACATCCCCGAGGTCGTAGCGCTTATCGCTAAAGAAGAGACGTTCGATGATACCGCGTGCAGTTTCTTCATCCGGCGGATCAGTATTGCGGAGCTGGCGATAGATTACTTCCACAGCTTCTTTGCCGTTGTTGGAAGTATCTTTCTGCAGCGTATTATAAATGATATCGAAGTTGGTATCGGCTTCACCATCGCGGGTAAGGATGATGGTTTTTACGCCGGCATCGATGATAACATCCACATGATCGTCGTTGAGGATGGTATCGCGTTCGAGTATTACCTCGTTGCGCTCGATGGAAACCACTTCACCTGTATCCTCGTCCACGAAGTCTTCGATCCAGGTGCGGAGAACCCTTGCAGCGAGTTTGCGGCCGAGCACTTTTTTCAGTGCGGCTTTGCTCACCTTCACTTCTTCGCTGAGACCAAAGATGTCGAGGATGTCCTTATCTGACTCGTAGCCGATGGCGCGGAGCAGGGTGGTTACAGGGAATTTCTTTTTACGGTCGATGTACGCGAACATGACGTTGTTGACGTCGGTTGCGAATTCGATCCAGGAACCTTTGAAAGGAATAACACGGGCTGAATACAGTTTGGTTCCATTGGTATGGAACGACTGACCGAAGAAAACACCGGGTGAGCGGTGCAGCTGCGATACGATAACGCGTTCAGCGCCGTTGATGATAAAAGTACCTGATGCAGTCATGTACGGGATATTGCCCAAGTACACGTCTTGCACGATGGTTTTGAAATCCTCGTGATCGGGGTCGTTACAGCTCAGACGCAGTTTAGCCTTGAGCGGCACGGCATAGGTAAGACCGCGCTCTATACATTCCTGTATGGTATAACGCGGCGGATCCACGAAGTAATCGAGGAATTCGAGGTTAAAGATATTGCGGGTATCGGTGATCGGGAAATTCTCCTTGAACACCTTGAAGAGTCCTTCTTCTTCCCTGCGGTCTGAGGGGGTTTCGAGCTGGAAGAACTCTTTGAAGGAACGGATTTGTACGTCGAGGAAATCGGGATATTCCAGGGCGCTTTTAACCTTTCCAAAGTCTACTCTTCCGGCGAATGATGTGCTTGTCAATGGGATGTTTTTTGGTTGATACTGGGTGAATGGACCTAATAAACGCGGAAAAGACCCTCGGTGTTACCGGGGTCTTTCCGCGTGTTCATCAAAGGAGATTATTTAACCTCAATTTCTGCGCCCGCCTCTTTCAGTTTAGCTGCCAGATCTTCGGCTTCCGCTTTGGAAACCTTCTCTTTTACAGCTTTCGGGGCAGAATCAACGAGGTCTTTTGCTTCCTTCAGGCCCAAACCGGTAAGGTCTTTTACAACCTTTACCACGTTCAGCTTGCTGGCTCCTGCACTCTTGAGGATTACGTCGAACTCAGTCTGCTCTTCAGCAGCAGCAGCTCCACCACCAGCGGCGGGGGCAGCAACTGCAACAGCAGCAGCAGCGGGTTCGATGCCGTGCTCATCCTTCAGGATCTGAGCAAGCTCATTTACCTCTTTTACAGTCAGGTTTACCAACTGGTTAGCGAATTCTTTCAGATCTACCATGGTTATTCGTGTTTTCTTGTTTTGTTAGGGTTTATTGTTTTTTAACGTTCCGAGAGTGTTTTAACTACTCCGGCGAGTTTGCCTCCAGCAGACTGGAGAGCAGAGATTACATTGCGTGCGGGGCTTTGCAGCAGACCGATTACTTCCCCAACCAGGTCTTCTTTCGACTTCAGTTCGGTAAGTGCGGTAAGCTGGTCGTCGCCGATGAATACACCGTTGTCAATCCAAGCGCCTTTCAGCACTGGCTTGTCAGACTTCTCACGGAATTTCTTCAGTGTTACAGCCGCTGCCTTCATGTTATCAGAAAGCAGGATGGCAGTAGAGCCTTTCAGTGAAGTCTTCAGTTCACCAAACTCTTTGCCGGAACCTTCCATTGCGAGCGCTACGAGGGTGTTCTTTGCCACCTTCATGCTCACGCCACTTTCGAAGAATTTCCTGCGAAGGGTATTGGTTGCATTCGCCGACAATCCGCTTGCATCGGTCAGATAAATGAAATCATGGCTGCGGAATGCCTCCGAGAGTTCGGCTACCTGGTTTGCTTTTTCCTGTTTGTTCATAATCAGAGTCCCGGGATTGATTTAATATCCACGGCCACACTCGGGCTCATGGTGCTGGATACATATATGCTGCGGAAGTAAGTCCCTTTGGAAGCTGAGGGCTTCAGTTTGTGCAGCACGTTGATCAACTCCTGTGCGTTATCAGCCAGTTTCCCTGCTTCGAAGGATACCTTGCCGATGGAAGTGTGGATGATACCGGTTTTGTCTACCTTGAAATCAATCTTACCGGCTTTAACCTCTTGTACAGCCTTGCCTACTTCGGGTGTAACAGTTCCGCTTTTCGGGTTTGGCATGAGGTTGCGGGGACCGAGAATCTTACCAAGTTTGCCAAGCTTCGCCATTACGCTCGGCATTGCAATGATGATATCGATATCGGTCCAGCCTTCAGAAATCTTCTCAATGTAGTCGTCCAGTCCAACATGGTCGGCGCCAGCTTCGCGTGCTTCTGCTTCCTTGTCGGGAGTGCAGAGAACGAGAACGCGAACAGTTTTACCGGTACCATGGGGGAGCGTAGCTACGCCACGCACCATTTGGTTGGCCTGGCGGGGATCCACACCCAGGCGCACGTCGATGTCAACGGAAGAGTCGAACTTGGTATTGGAAATTTTCCTCACAATCTCCAGAGCTTCGCTCATGGGATAAGTGAGGGCATTATCGTATTGGGCCAGCGCCTCTTTTCTCTTTTTAGTGAGTTTCATGCTGTGATCAATTAGAAGGGTTTGTCTCCGGTTACGCCGATACCCATGCTGCGTGCCGTTCCTGCCACCATACTCATGGCAGATTCGACAGTAAAGCAGTTCAGGTCGGGCATCTTGTCTGTTGCGATGGTGCGCACCTGATCCCAGCTCACGCTGCCGGCTTTCTTACGGTTGGGCTCTGCTGAACCTTTGGAAGCTTTGCTGGCTTCCAACAGCTGAACTGCTACCGGAGGAGTTTTGATGATGAAATCGAAAGATTTGTCTGCAAATACGGTAATCACTACCGGCAGCACTTTACCAATCTTATCTTGAGTACGCGCGTTGAACTGCTTGCAGAACTCCATGATGTTCACACCTTTCGAACCGAGTGCCGGTCCGATCGGAGGTGCGGGGTTTGCCTGCCCGCCCTTTACCTGGAGCTTTACGAATCCTGTTACCTGTTTAGCCATTTGTCTGGTTCTCTTTTATCAGTCGATCTTCTCGACCTGGTTATAATTCAATTCCAAGGGTGTACGGCGACCGAAAATCAGCACCATCACCTTCAATTTCTTCTTCTCGTCGTTGATCTCTTCTATTACACCGCTGAAGTCGTTGAAAGGACCATCGATCACTTTCACTTGTTCACCTACGATGTACTGATCACCGCTTTGTTCATTGCCTTCGCTCAGTTCATCTGCCGTTCCGAGGATACGGTTGAGTTCACTTTGGCGGAGGGGCTGTGGATTTCCTCCCGAGCCGAGGAATCCAACCACACCGGTTACACTTTTGATGATAGCCGGCACTTCACCTTCCAGGCGCGCATTGATGAGAATATAGCCGGGGAAAGCATTTCTTTCCTTCGCTACTTTCTTACCGTTCTTTATCTGGTATACCTTCTCCGTTGGAATGAGAATATCGGTAACGAATGCAGACAGGTTTTCCCTGAGCAATTCATTCTCGATATAGGTCTTCACCTTCTTTTCCTGACCGGTGATAGCCCTGACAACATACCAGTTGAACGCGCCGTCGCTCATTTGAACAGTTTATAGAATTGGGTCAGTACCGTACCGATACCAATGTCCATGATGTAGATGACCAACGCAATCATGAAAGAGGCAACTAGCACGATAGCCGTGCTTTCCCTCAACTCACTCCAGGTTGGCCAGGAAACCTTGTTCACCAGCTCATCGCGGGTGAGGTTGAAATATTGCCTGATCCTTTCAATCATACGTTGTCTAGTTGCACGGGTGGCAGGACTCGAACCTACAGCCAACGGTTTTGGAGACCGCTACTCTACCAATTGAGCTACACCCGTAAAAACAGGGAGGGAGCTGACGCTCCTCCCTGTCATACGTTCAGTTGTTCTTATTCGATGATTTCAGTTACCTGACCTGCACCCACGGTACGGCCACCTTCGCGGATCGCGAAACGCAGACCTTTTTCCATGGCGATGGGCTGAATCAGCTCAACAGTTACAGTAATGTTATCACCGGGCATAACCATTTCCGTGCCTTCGGGAAGAGTGATTTCACCCGTAACGTCGGTGGTACGGAAATAGAACTGGGGACGGTATTTGTTGAAGAACGGAGTGTGGCGTCCACCTTCTTCTTTGCTCAGTACGTAAACCTCAGCCTTAAACTTCTGGTGGGGCTTAACGGACTTAGGAGCGCAGATTACCATACCGCGACGGATATCGTTCTTTTCTACACCGCGGAGGAGAAGACCGGCGTTATCGCCTGCTTCACCGCGATCGAGCAGCTTGCGGAACATTTCCACACCTGTTACGGTAGAAGTGATAGTAGCACCGAAGCCGATGATTTCAACGGGGTTACCTACGTTGATTACACCGCGTTCGATACGACCTGTAGCCACTGTACCGCGACCGGTGATAGAGAACACGTCTTCAACAGGCATCAGGAAAGGCTGGTCAACCAGACGCGGCGGAACCGGTACCCAGTTGTCAACAGCTTCCATCAGCTGCATGATGGTATCAACCCACTTTTGCTCACCGTTGAGTCCGCCAAGAGCAGAACCGCGGATGATAGGCGTGTTGTCAGCGTCGAATTCGTAGAACTTGAGGAGGTCGCGGATTTCCATCTCAACGATTTCCAGCAGTTCTTCATCGTCTACCATGTCCACCTTGTTCATAAATACCACCAGACGGGGTACACCAACCTGACGAGCGAGCAGGATATGTTCGCGGGTCTGGGGCATCGGACCGTCAGTAGCAGCTACCACGAGGATAGCGCCGTCCATCTGGGCAGCACCTGTTACCATGTTCTTCACATAGTCAGCGTGGCCAGGACAGTCAACGTGAGCATAGTGGCGATTGCCGGTCTGATACTCAACGTGAGCCGTGTTAATGGTGATACCGCGCTCTTTTTCTTCGGGAGCCGCGTCAATCGAGTCGAAGGAACGCTTTTCCGCAAGGCCAGCATTGGCTAGTACGGTGGTGATTGCTGCGGTAAGGGTTGTCTTACCGTGGTCAACGTGCCCGATCGTACCGATGTTAACGTGCGGTTTGGACCGGTCAAATGTTTCTTTTGCCATAGTCTATTGTTTTGTTCTGTAGTTTTTTCCTTCTAAAACCCGAGCCAATGAGGGGAATTGAACCCCTGACCTTTTCCTTACCAAGGAAACGCTCTACCCCTGAGCTACATCGGCTTATTGACATGATTCATTTCCCTTTCGGAATTCAAATCATGGTTGGAGCAGCACCTTTGGATGAGACAGACATAAGCCCGTTGCACCCGCAAGTATTGCTCCTTGCGAGCGGGAGACGAGGCTCGAACCCGCGACCTGCAGCTTGGAAGGCTGCCGCTCTACCAACTGAGCTACTCCCGCATTGTATGAAAACGTTGTGGGGGTAATTGGACTCGAACCAATGAACCCGAAGGAGCGGATTTACAGTCCGCCGCAATTGCCACTATGCGATACCCCCATAAAGGATGCCTTACAGCATCCCTTCTGCGTCTTCATACGCGAGCCACCTGTCGGGATCGAACCAACGACCTACTGATTACAAGTCAGTTGCTCTACCAGCTGAGCTAAGGTGGCTTTCAAAGAACTTTCTCTCCCGGGTTATCCCCTTTTCGGAAAGGACTGCAAAAGTAGCGAGAAAACTTTTTCTGGCAAACAGTTTTACGGAAATTTTTGCAGGCTTTTTCAGCAGCCCCTTTTTAGCGGTATTTCAGCGGCGCTCCTTCAGCCGGAAATGCCCTGGCGTGTGCGCCAACGTGCAATCTGTGAACGCAATGCCTCCACCGCATCGTCGGCCGCAGCCTCGAAGGTGCCCGAACGCGCCTCCGCAAACAAAAAATTACTACTCAAATGCAACTTGATCTCCACCACTTTGTTCTCCTTGTCCTCCGCTTTGTTCACCTTCAGGTAAACCTGCGCTTCGCTGATGCCTTCGTGAAATGTCGTCAGCTTCGCCAGCTTCTTCTCGATAAAATCAAGTAACTTCTGGTCTGCTTTGAAATTGGTGGCTTGATACTGGATTTGCATATGGTTAATGAAAAGTTAACCCCTTCCGCGACCTATTCGCTTCTCGGGTGCAGCAATTTATGCAATTGCCTGAGCTTTTCCAAAGAAGTTCGTGTATACACCTGGGTAGCAGATAAACTGGAATGACCAAGCAATTCCTTTACCGCCAGGAGATCGGCTCCTTCGTCTAACAGACCGGTAGCGAATGAATGCCGAAGTGTATGCGGACTCAGCCTTCCACGCGCCTCAAGCTCGGTCATGACCGCCTTCACCAGCCTGTGCATGTATCGCGGATAACAAGCCGTCCCGTCGGGCCGCAAAAACAACGGGCTGTCGATGCTGCGCTGATCCCATCCGCTTAGCGCTTCCAAATGCCGCGATAACCAGGGATGTACCGGCACCAGGCGCTGCTTCCCTCCTTTTCCCAATACGCGGAACTGCCCGGCCGAACGATCCCAGTCTGCTATCCTGAATGCGCATAGCTCCGAAACCCGCATTCCGGTTAAGAAGAGGCTTACAACCGGCAACCATTGTAAACGGATATCTGCCGTTGCTTCGTCGAAACTTTCCAATAAGGCGGCAAGTGAAGCAGAATCGTTAACCGGAACCAGGGTCTTCCCTTTTTTGGGAGGAAACAAGGCCTGCAGCGGGTCTTGCAATCCGGCTCCGCGCACCTGGTTCATCCAGCGATACCAGGCCCGCAGTCCTGAAAGCCGGCGGTGCATCGAGCGCGGCGATAATTCCCTGCCGGCGCTGTCTGCAACCCAAGCCCGAACGACGCCGGTGTCGACAACGGCAGCTTCGTTTATACCACGCCGCTCCAGCAAGGCAGAAAAATCAGCTAAATCCTGCAGATAGGCGCGAACGGTATGCGCAGACAAGCGCCGCTCATGGAGCAGATAGCGCTCGAACTGATCGGACAAAAAAAATTCCAGACACATGGCCTGGAATCAAAGATACGTGGCTGGAAACAATCCGGCTATCAGTTGTTCTCCTGATTGCCGTAAGTTTTTTGCTTGTATGCAGCGCGAATGAGTTGCTGACGGCGGCGGATGCAAGGCTTTTCGAACGCTTGGCGTGCACGCAGTTCTTTCACCACACCGGTTTTCTCGAATTTCTTCTTGAACTTCTTCAGCGCCTTATCGAGCGACTCGTTTTCTTTTACGTTGATAACGATCATTGTGAACTTTTGCGCAAATATAAAGTCAGGAATATCAATCGCGCAACACTGCCCGTGAAATTACCAGTTTCTGGATCTCGCTCGTACCCTCTCCGATCGTGCAGAGCTTGCTGTCGCGGTAGAACTTCTCGACCGGAAAATCTTTGGTATAGCCATATCCGCCAAAAATCTGAACAGCTTCGTTCGCTACTTTGACAGCCACTTCAGATGCGTAATATTTTGCGAAAGCCGATTCCTTGTTCACCGGCAATCCGGCGTTTTTCCGGTTGGCCGCCTGATGCGTAAGCAGTTCCGCTGCTTCGATTTGGGTTGCCATGTCGGCCAACTTAAATCCGATGGCCTGGAAATGGGCAATCGGCTGACCAAACTGTTCGCGCTCCAGTGCATACTTGCGGGAAGCTTCATAAGCACCTTTGGCGATGCCCAGTGATAAAGCGGCAATCGAAATCCGGCCTCCGTCGAGGACCTTCATTGACTGAATAAACCCTTCACCTACATTGCCCAAAACCTGGCTTTCGTGAACGCGGCAATTGTCGAACAACATTTCCGTAGTTTCTGATGCGCGCATGCCCAACTTGTTTTCCTTGCGGCCATGGGTGAAACCGGGGGTTCCGCGCTCGACTACAAAGGCTGTCATACCGCGTGAATCGAGCAGTTCTCCGGTGCGAACAATCACAACCGCTACCTGGGCGCTTTTGCCATGTGTAATCCAGCATTTCGCGCCATTGATAACCCAGTGGTCACCGTCTTTTACGGCGGTGGTCATCATACGACCGGCATCACTGCCAGTATTGGGCTCTGTAAGTCCCCAGGCGCCCAACCATTCACAACTGGCGAGCAAGGGCAAGTATTTCTGTTTTTGCTCTTCGTTACCGAATTGCATGATATGGCCGGTGCAAAGCGAGTTATGCGCGGCCATGGACAAGCCCACAGAACCGCAAACCTTGGCCAGTTCTTCGATAGCCGCCACGTATTCGTGATAGCCAAGGCCGGCACCGCCATAGTTCTCAGGCACCAAAACGCCCATAAGACCCAGTTTGCCCAGTTCCTTGAATGTTTCCAGGGGGAATTCCTGGCTTTCGTCCCACTCCATTACATAGGGACGAATATGTTTTTCTGCAAAATCGCGCACCGTTTGGCGCACCATAGCAACGCTTTCGCTTTGTTCAAACGTGACCATAAATCGCTTGCGAAGATAGGTCAAAGGCCTGCTTATTGACCTTTTCCGAAGTCGAGATAAGGCAATATTCTGTTGGCTTCCTGTCGGGAAAAAGCCGCAATTTGTCTGAATTCGGCTTCCCCTCGTATGCCATTGTGCTGTTGGCGATAGGCTATCAACACCTTGGCCTGGTTGCGGGAAATGTATGGGTGGGCATCCAGCAGTTCGAGCGTTGCACGCGCCAAAGGAATGCGACGGTAAACCCCTTTTTCCATTCGCAATCTGCCATCTTCAAGCAAGTTGCGGATGCGCTGGGTGTCGAGGCCGTAAACTTCCATCAACTGGCGTTCAGACACGAATCCGCCCAGCTTTTCCCGAAAAGACAGGATGCGGCGGGCTGTAGCCGGACCGATACCGGGCAAGGCAACCCAGGCGATCGAATCGGCTGCGTTGATGTCTAGCGGCAGGCGGGCTGTTGGCTGTTTGGAAGGATAGTCAGGACCTCGATTGAATTCCCGCTGTGGGAATTTAGCCTGCGCATTCTGACTGTCTTCCCTTGGATTGGCACCAGCTATTCGGATGCGGTCTGCCAGTTCCCTATATAATAAGGTATCCATGCCCCAGATGCGGAGTAAGTCTGCTGGTTTGCGCAAGCGACCACCTTTGGATCGATAGCGGACAAGGTTATCCGCTACGCGCCTGGAGAATCCCAGGGCCAATAGGGTGGGAACGTCTGCTGTATTCGGATCGAAATAATCAGGCGCTTCTGCCGTGGCAATTGCGGAGCTGTCGCCTTTGG
>CANHTS010000011.1 GCA_947463435.1 Flavobacteriales bacterium
AAGGCATGGAAGAAATTGAAGAACAAGAGTTTTACGAGCATTTTCGCTTCGAAGCCGATCCCGGGCAGGAGTTGATGCGCATCGACAAATGGCTGATGCACAAACTGGCCAACGCATCGCGCACCCGTGTGCAAGCCGCTGCCGACGCCGGTGCCGTGCGCGTGAACGGCCAGCCCGTCAAACCCAGCTACCGCATCAAACCTGGCGACCAGGTGAGTATTGTGCTGCCCGATCCGCCGCGCGATACAGAGCTCAAGCCGGAGAATATTCCGCTCGATATCGTTTACGAAGACGATACCCTGCTCATTGTCAACAAGCCGGATGGCATGGTTGTACATCCGGGTTACAACAATTACCACGGAACACTGGTCAATGCGCTCGTGTATCATTTTGAACATTTGCCGGTCAAGGAGAACCACCGCCCGGGTCTCGTACACCGAATCGACAAAGACACCAGCGGTCTGTTGGTCGTAGCCAAAACAGAAACCGCCCTGGGTTTTCTGGCCAAGCAATTCTACGACCACAGCATTCGCCGCCATTACATAGGCTTGGTTTGGGGCGATGTGGCCGAAGAGCAGGGAACCATTACCGGCTTTCTGACCCGCGATACCAAAGACCGCCGCCGCTATGTCAATACCGGCAATGAAGACAACGGCAAATGGGCCGTTACGCATTACACCGTATTGGAGCGTTTTGGCTTTTCCACCTTGTTGCGATTAGAGCTGGAGACGGGCCGTACGCATCAGATCCGCGCACAGATGACGTTTCTCAAGCATCCATTGTTCAACGATGCACTTTACGGCGGTGATGCGGTTTTGCGCTATTCCCATTTGCCGCGTTTCAGACAGTTCATCGAAAACTGTATGGAAGGCCTGAACGGTCAGGCCCTCCATGCCAGCAGCCTGGGCTTCAAACATCCGGATGACGGGCGCGAAGTGTATTTCGAAGCGCCATTGCCGGAGCCGTTCAGCGCGGTTTTGGAGCGCATGCGGCGCTACACTTCTCAGGGTTCCTGACTCACCCGGCCACTGCCGCAGATATTAATTTTGGTGCGTGGATTGCCCCGGTACAAGATTTTTCCGCTGCCGCTGATGTTGGCTTCCAGTTCATCCTGGGTGCCAATACCAATTTCACCCGAGCCGCTTATTTCAGCAAAAACCTTATTGCCGACATGGTGCAAGGCTTCGATATCGCCCGAGCCATTTATGTCGAGGTAGGCTTCCTTGCTCGCACCGCCGCGCATGTCGATATCGCCGGAACCGTTTACCGAAGCATGAAATGCATCACCGTAAAAAGCCGGGATATCGATATCGCCGGAACCGCTCACATCCAGGTCGAGGCGCTGACCGCGGATGGCCTGTTGTAAATAGATTTCACCTGAACCATTCACATGCAAAAGCGAAGGATCAGGTCCGGACATGTGAATTTCAATCGGCGCATGGCCGCGCACATGCAGCCGTGGTTTCCAGGAAATGTGCAGGGTTGTGCCGCGCACTTCCGTTTCCAGATGCGGTTCGATATTGCCCTGGGCGCTGATGCTGAACCGATATTGGCTGTCGATCGTGTAATACAATTTGGCCGGGATGTTCAGCTTCACCTGATCATAACCCTGCAGACTGCGGGTACTGGTGACGCTGGGCCCGTTGCCGCGCAACCAATGGTCGCGGTCGCAGGAAGCGAAGGTGACAATCAGGAAGCAAGCCACGAGGAAACCGGCTATGGGATGTTGAATAGTTATTCTCATAATTACCCTAAAGACGTATCTAAAAGAACTTACCCCTATTTTCATCGGGCTGAATAAAGATCAGAAGAAGCGCATGCTGAATTTCCAACCCGACCAGAGCGCCAGACGGTAATTGTTTTCAGTGTAGTCGTAGAAGATGCGATCGTCCAGTTTAGGGCCCCAGTAATCGGTCCAGGCCGAGTGCCGCAAGTCGGTTCCCAATGCGTTGACAGACGGGCCTGCCGCCAGATGAACTCCGCGGAACAGGCGGATATTCAACATCAGGTCGAGGGCTGCAGCGGTATTGAGCCGCATGCTGTGTCGCCGGTACATGAGCTGGTGCGCGGTGAGTTCTGAAGTGAGGTGAATGCGCCTTGCCGAGCCAAAAGCTGTTCCGATGCCGGCAGAATAACCCCAGGCCGGAAAGCCGTTTTTATGGGCGGTATAACCTGCGCCGAGGGTGGTGAAAAGCCTGCGCGTTCCGCTGCGCCAGGCAATGGAAGCCAGGTAGAGGTCTGAATGGGCAAGTTCAAGCTGGTGGTATCCATTGCCAATGATATTGATCAAACCAATGGTGCCGCCGGTATTGTGGCGTGCGATATTGATGAGGCCCAGCTGCAGACCGTTTACAGTATCAGCGATATTCACCACACCGCTGGCTTGCAAACCGTGAATACGGCGTGCCTGGTTCCATACGCCGGCCAATTGCATGGCATCGCTCTGGCTGGTGTTGATATTGGCTACGCCGGCCATTTGAAAGCCCCTGAACCGGCCGGTATTGATATTGGCTACGCCGGCAGCCTGGAATCCTTGTACTGTCTTGCGGTTGAAATTGAGTAGTCCTGCCGTTTGTGCACCCTGCATGCCGGCACGGTTGAAGTTGCTGAGCCCGGCCGCCTGAAAACCCCGAACAGGCCCATTTACAAAGTTGGCCAGCCCGGCCACCTGCGCTCCTTGCATTGAGCCGCTGAGGCTGTTGAGCAAGCCGCCGGCTTCAAAACCTTTGACTCCGCCGTTGTGGCCGGCCAGGAGGTTCAGTGAGAATACATTGCTGATGCGTCCGCTCATGGCGCCATTGCTGCCAAAAGGAGGGAAGAAGCTGAGTTGGGCGACGCGTGTCTGGCTGTCGCGCACATTCAGCTCGTGCAGTTGTTGGCTGCCTGTGATAATGGAAGTTTCGAGGCGTTCGCTGATGCTGCGCAGGCCGGCAAGCAAGCGTTTGCTACTATCGCCGGATGGAAGGCTGTCAGGAGGATTGTTAGCCGGAGCAGCGGTGTCGGCTGTGCGTGCGATCGTATCGCGTGTTGAAACGCTATCGGAGGGAAAAACCGGCGGCGCAACGACTTCAGGAATGAGGACCATACCCACTAGGCATACATTCCCTTCGGCTTTGTGGTTGATCCTGATGCTGGTGTCTTTGTAGCCCTGGCGACGGAATTTCAATTCCAGTTCGGCTGAAGGCTGGCTGAGCTTCAGTTGGTATTTCCCGCTTTCGTCGCTGAGAACGCCTGACTGCAAACGGTTGCCCGGATAAATGGATACATCGCGCAAACCGATGCCGCTCCTGATATCTTTCACTTCTCCCTGGACCCTGAAAATACGTTGCCCCGGATTGGCCGGATTGACAAGCGCTTTTTTGAGGATGAGGTGGTTGCTGAGCACTTCGTAAGACACGGTGCCTTTGAAGATCTGATCGAGGGCGGCGTGCAAAGGCATTGCCTGAAAGTGGACCGTAACTTTCCTGTTTGGGTCAAAGACGCCTTCCCCGAAAGAAACTGTGAAACGACCTTGTTGCGCGAGTTGATCAAGCACTGCGGAAACAGGCTGATTTTCGGCGTGAACGGTGACACTGCGTTGCAGCAAAGCTTCCTGGCCTTGCAGACCAGCGGACAGCACCAGCATGAGCAGGGCTGTCATAAACCGGTTTTTCATGGGCAGCCGGTTCCGTTTAGGTAAATGGTTTTGCCACGCTTTTCCTGGCTCAGGTTCAGCGTCTTGACAATTACTGCCAATGCGGTCTCGAAACTTTCCTTCCTGAATTTGGTGGTAATCCGGCAACGGCCAACCGCGCTGTTCGCTACATGCACGTCCACTCCATAGTACTCACTCACATCTTGTACGACTTCGGTAAGTGGTGTATTGCGGAAATCCAGGCAACCTTTCACGAACGAAAGTTCATTGCTTTCGTACTTGTTCCTTTCAACCAGCAAGTGCTTATCTGTGTAATAGCGCCCTTCTTCACCGGCTTCCAGCTCGATTTTACCGGTCAAACCGCTCATCTCCACTTTCCCGCTTTTCACCCAAACGGTAATGAGCGAATCGGTTTGATGAATCTTGAATGAGGTTCCCAGCACGGCCACGCTTACTTCGTTGCCGATCAAGACTTCAAAAGGCCGCTTTTCGTCGCGGACCACATCGAAGTAGGCGGTGCCGGTCATTTTTACAACGCGCTCTTCTTTGCTGAATCCGCGTGGGTATTCAAGCCTGCTTCCAGCCTTTAAGACTACTTTGCTGCCATCTTCCAGTTTCAGACTGTCGATCTGATCCTGCGTGGCAACTTGCACCCATTCTACTTCCGGGTTCCGCATTTTATTGAGCACGAACCAGGTTCCGAGAGTGAGCAAGGCCACAACGGCTGCGACTTTAGCGGTGGTCAGGAGCAGCTTTCGGATGGAAAGCGGTGAAATAAGGGTTTGTGATTTTACTTTCTTCCATGCCGCATCGGTATTGAAGTTGGCATGGTCATCCGGTACTTCGGTATGCCAAAGCATGCGGAAGTCGTCCAGTTTTTTCTGATTTTCCGGATTGTGGCGTGCCCATTCCATTATCGCCTGGCTTTCCGGTACCGTAGCCTCTCCGGCCAGGTATTTTACCAGCATTTCATCGTTGATTTCGGGTGAGTGTTGCATGGTGTCCGGGTTAAGGGATAAGGAATAAAAGGAAAATGGGAAGGTATTCTGAGAGTTCTTTTCTCAGGATGCGCAGGGCCTTTCCCATGTGGTTTTCGACGGTTTTGACAGAAATACCGAGCACTTCGGCTATTTCCTTGTAGCGCAGCGATTCGAGACGGCTGAGCCTGAAGACCAACGCACATTGTTCGGGCAATTGTTTCATGGCGTCCGAAAAACGCATGCCGAGTTCGGTGAAAGCGAGTGTGCTGTCGGCCGCCAGGGTTTCAAGTTGTTGTTCACCTGCCTGCCGATGCTTTTGCTGAACCTTTCGGTGTCTTTCGCGGTCCAGGTGCTGATGATATACGCTGCGGTAGAGGTAGCTTTTGAGGCTAATGCGTATGTCTATTTTGCGGCGTTGCTCCCAGATGCGTACAAAGGTTTGTTGCACCAGGTCTTCGGCTTCGGCCGCATCGCCACAAAGGTTTGTGGCATAGCGGCACAGAGGTTCGTACCAGTTTTTGAAGACTGCTTCGAAGACAGCTGTGTTGCCTCTGCTAATGGCTTCGGACTCCGACAGGGGTTCTTCGTAACTGAGCATTCGGGGTGTTAAAGTCAGGGTTTCCAGTTGAGGGTTCCTCCTGCCAATCAGACGACCTCGCAGGCATCTACCCCTATCCGCATTGCACATTTTTTGTGCCGCAGGCCGCAAATATGTCAAATCGTCAGCCGTCACCGCAGCGTCTGACCAAAATCAGC
Source organism: Flavobacteriales bacterium (assembly GCA_947463435.1). GTDB lineage: Bacteria > Bacteroidota > Bacteroidia > NS11-12g > UBA955 > REEB481. The sequence goes on from CANHTS010000011.1 coordinate 5,371, forward strand.
ACCAACTGTAACACAGGTCACGCCACACCAAAAACCGACACATGAACTTTGTGTCATCAAAGTCATTTACGCAATCCAAGCCAATTATGAAGACAGAACAGATTTACACCGGATGCCTGGCACATGGCGCCTATTACATCGAAAGCAATGGAGAAGTAGCGATTGTGGATCCGTTGCGCGAGGTACAGCCCTATATTGAAAGAGCGGAACGCGAGGGTGCCCGCATCAAATACGTGCTTGAAACCCATTTTCATGCTGATTTTGTGAGCGGACACCTCGACCTGGCTAAGAAAACCGGTGCAACCATTGTCTTCGGTCCGACTGCCAAACCCGGTTTTGAAGCACATGTAGCCACCGATGGAGAACGGCTCAAACTGGGAAATGTGGAAATCGAAGTAATCCATACCCCGGGCCACACCATGGAAAGTTCTTGCTTCCTTCTGTACGATGAGCAAGGCAATGCACAGAGCATTTTCACCGGCGACACCTTGTTCATCGGCGATGTGGGCCGCCCCGATCTTGCGCAGCATGTGATTTCCGATCTCACCCAGGAAAAGTTGGCCGGCCATATGTTCGAGTCGCTTCGCAATAAGATTATGCCTTTGAGCGATGATCTGATTGTGTACCCGGGGCACGGTGCCGGAAGCGCCTGCGGGAAGAACATGAGCAAGGAGACAACCGACACATTGGGCAACCAGAAGAAGGTGAACTACGCCTTGAACCCTGCGCTGAGCAAGGAAGAATTCGTGAACGCACTCCTCACAGGCCTCACGCCGCCGCCTGCGTACTTCCCTCAGAATGTATTGATGAACATCAAAGGATATGACAGCGTAGACGAAGTACTGGAACGCGGTCTGCACGCCTTGTCGCCCTTCGCGTTTGAAGCCGTAGCCAACGAAACAGATGCACTCATCATCGATACCCGCGAAGCCCAGGTTTTCGCCAAAGGGTTCATTCCGAACGCGGTAAACATCGGCATCGATGGCAGTTTTGCCACCTGGGTTGGCACCTTGGTGACTGACGTAAAACAGCCATTGCTCATTGTAGCCGAAGCCGGCCGCGAAGAGGAAGCCGTTACCCGGCTGGCCCGTGTTGGTTACGACCATTGCCTCGGTTACCTCAAGGGCGGGTTCGAAGCCTGGAAAGCAGCAGGCAATGAAGTCGATACCATTGAGCGTATTTCGGCCGCTCAGCTTTCTGAACTGCTGGAAAATGATCCGAACCTGCAGATCATAGACGTACGCAAGAAGAGCGAATACGACAGCGAACACCTGCTGGAATCCGTGAATGCGCCGCTCGATTATATCAACGACAGCATGGCGAAGATCGACCGCAAGCGCACAGCATATGTGCATTGCGCAGGCGGTTACCGCTCCATGGTGTTCATTTCCATACTCAAAGCCCGCGGATTCGACAACCTGGTCGATGTGCAGGGAGGTTTCAAAGCGCTGAAAGAAAGCGCACGTTTCCGGGTATCCGAATACCTTTGCCCTTCTACCATGCTTTGAGTCAATAATCAAAACCGGCAGAAAACTGACCGTTTCTGATCAACCCATGTGTAGTGAACTCTGAGGGGGTTTCTGTTGGGTTGGGCGATCGGAAAGATTAGTTCAGGTACCGAAGCCTGCAAAGCTTTGGTACCTGCCGGTTTTTTCAATTTCACTATCTACGCTTCACATCTATGCTTAACATACTCAAACAATTGCTCGGGCTTGGCCCGAAGGTCGACTACCGCAGCCTTGCACAGAACGGTGCCGTCGTTCTCGATGTGCGCACCCCGGCAGAATTCAAATCAGGCCATATCAAAGGGGCCATCAATATCCCGGTAGACAAACTGCAAGGCAACCTTGCCAAGGTGAAAGCCATGAACAAACCGGTGATCACCTGTTGCCGCAGTGGCGCACGCAGCGGAATGGCCGTTGGTATTCTGAAGCAAGCAGGAATGGAAGCCTATAACGGCGGGCCCTGGAACGTGCTTCGTTCTAAAATTTCCTGAGCACTTTCAGGCGACAAAATGATTCAGCGCAGCAGGCTCGGTGACTCCGGTCACCGGGCCTGGCTTGCATTTGGGCGGAACTTTGAAACTACAATAAGCTATGGCATCCAAGGAACGATTTCATGATTTGATAAAGGGCGATGAGCCCGTGCTCGTCGATTTTTATGCCGAATGGTGCGGCCCCTGTAAAGTGATGGCGCCTATACTCGCTCAGTTCAGCCAGAAAATGCAAGGCAAGGTGCGGGTGCTGAAGATTGATGTTGACCGCAATCCGGCCGCTGCCGCTGCCTACAAGATTCAAGGTGTGCCAACACTGATACTCTTTCGCAAAGGAAAAATAGAATGGCGGCAAAGCGGCGTGGTACCGATGCCACAACTTGAAAAAGTGGTTCAACCCTTTATCAATAAACCCTGAGCCATGTGTGCCACCCAAGGAAAGAAACCCGGCGCTGCAGTTGCATTCATCGCTGAACGCTGCCCGCGCTGCCGCAAAGGCCCGATGTTCCAATATCCCAAATACCGGCTGGATAAACTGCTCGAGATGCATGAGCACTGCAATGTTTGCGGATTGCGCTTTGAAAGGGAAACAGGCTTCTACTATGGGGCCATGTACGTCAGTTATGCTTTCACTGTTGCTTTGGTTGTTGTTGAATTTATTTTCCTGAATGCGATCCTGGGCATCAAAGACGCGAATGTGTGGTATGCTTTCATCCTGAGCAGCATGTTGCTGATGCTACCTTTGTTCTTCCGTTACAGCCGTGTTTTATACATCCGCATGGCAGGAAGGGTGAGTTATGACCCAAGGGCTGAATTCCATCCTGAAAAAGCCGTTGCCGATCCTTACCGCAAATCACAAATCCCAACCTGAAACCGCTATGCAACATTTTGATGTACTGGTAATCGGTGGAGGCAATGCCGGCCTCTCGGTGGCTTCCCGCATCCGTTCCCAAAAGCCACAACTGAAAGTAGGCATTATTGAGCCTTCCGATAAGCACTATTACCAGCCGGCCTGGACTTTGGTGGGCGGCGGTGATTTCAATATTGCCGATACCATAAAAGCGGAGAGAGATTTTATTCCAGACGGCGCTGTCTGGATCAAAGACGAGGCGCTGCAAATTGATCCGGAACAGCAAACCGTCACGACCGGGAAATCCGGACTGCTAAAGTACGATTGGCTGGTGGCTGCTCCGGGCATTCAACTGGACTGGCATAAGGTAGATGGCCTCACTGAAACCTTGGGCCTTAACGGTGTTACTTCTAATTATTCGCCAGATTATGCACCTTATACCTGGAAGCTGTTGCAGGGCATGCGGAGCGGTAAAGCCATTTTCACCAGTCCGGGCACACCGATTAAATGTGGCGGTGCACCGCAGAAGATTATGTATTTGGCGGGCGATTATTTCCGCAGGCAGGGTTTGAAAGACAATGTAAAGATTGAATTCTGCACCGCAGGTGGGGTGATATTCGGAATCAAAAAGTACGCTGACACCTTGATGAAAGCAGTGCGGCGTTATGGCATAGACCTGCACTTCAAGCACGAGTTGATCCGTGTGGATGGCCCTGCCCGCAAAGCTTGGTTCAGGGTGATGGATGCTGATGGCAATGCTTCAATGGTTGAAAAGGAATTCGATATGCTGCACGTGGTTCCGCCGCAAAGCGCTCCCGATTTCATCAAACAAAGTCCATTGGCTGTGCAAGACAATCCGCTGGGCTGGATAGAAGTTGACAAGCACACCCTGCGCCATGTGCGTTTTCCGCGTGTATTTGCCTTGGGAGACGCCACCAATACGCCCAATGCAAAAACAGGTGCAGCAGTGCGCAAACAAGCACCCGTATTGGCTGCCAACCTGCTGTCTGCCATGGAAGGCAAAGCCTTAACAGCCCAATACGATGGCTATGGCAGTTGCCCATTGATAACCGGATACGGAAAACTGGTCCTGGCTGAGTTCAATTACACCAACGAGCCAACCGAAACTTTTCCTTTCGACCAAAGCAAGGAGCGGTGGAGTATGTACCAGTTGAAGAAGCGCGTTTTGCCCTGGCTGTACTGGAACCGGATCCTGCAGGGCAGAATGTGAAGTGCCTTTTCAGCGGCAGATGATCAAACTGTTTGGGTGGAAACAGGCAACAGGATTTCAAACACATTAAGGTACTTGCCCTCAGCGATGTAACGGATGCTTGCACCGTGATATTGCAGGATGCGCTGGGTAATGCGCAGCCCCAGCCCGGAGCCCTGTTTGCGTCTGGCATTGTCACCCCGCATAAAAGCATTAAAAATCCTGCTGGCTTCGCCATCGTTTAATGTAGCGCCATTATTCGATATCCGAAGGCTGAGCAAATTGTCCTGGGTTTGTTTGAGGCGCACATCTACGTGGTGATCATCGGAGTAAAGATCGGCATTGCGCAGCAGGTTGATCAGGGCCTGGATCAGCAGGGCTTCATTGCACTGTACATCCAGATTGGGCTCCTTATCGGTTCCTTCTTCGAGTTCAATTTCGAAATGAATCTGGAGATTGGGAGCGAACATTTTGGTTTGTTCGAAAGCATCGAACAGCAGTTCGTCGAGGCGTCGCACTCCGGTGAAGTGCTGGTCGTTGGCCGATTGTGCCAGCAGCAGGAGGGAATGGATCAGATTGGCCATCTGATGTGCGTCGTTGCGCAGGTTGTACAGGTATTCCCTGGTGCGTTCGGAATGGGTTTCGCCGGCTTCAAGGTTCTCCAGCTGCGAAATGATACGGGCCAATGGGGTTCGCAGTTCGTGGGAGGCCTGGGCGCTGAATTCCTGCTGCCGGAGGTAGCTCGATTCAATGCGCTCCATCATCAGGTTGAAGGCTTTCCCCAATTGGTCGATTTCATCATGCCGATCGCTCAGCGCCAGACGCGTGGTAAGATTGCGGTCGCCAATGCTTGTGATTTCTGTGATAAAGCGGTCGAGCGGCTTGAGCAAACCCCGCATGGCAGCAAAAGTGAGCAGCCAGACAATTGGTGTACTTAGGGCAAATGCGGAAATCAGCAATACGCCAAGATAGCGGAGTTTCCGGTAGCCGTATTTGTCTTCCGCAATTACAAGTGCATAATAATTTTTCTTTTGTGTTTGATAGTGGAAGCCATATACATCAAACTCTCCAAAAGTCTCATACAATTCTGCACCGGGTGGAAGCCTGAAGAGTCTTGATTTATCCCATGTGGTGCCTGTATCTTTGCTTGTTGAATAAACAGAGTGTCCGGTGGAGTTGTATATGACTGTTTTTTCTTTGTATAATCTGTTCAGTGTGCTTCTTTCAATGGTTCTCAGCAGCTGATCATTGATTTCGTCAACCTCCACCAAAAGGCGGAGGTTGGTAAGTGCTTTTTCTTCCAGTCGGATTTTAAATTCGTCTTCCCGGTAGGAAGCAAAGAGCAGCCAGATGGTAATGGAGGTAACACCAAAGATAAGGGAATAGGTGAGGCTGATGGAGACAGCCGCGCGCTTCTTCAGCGTGAGCTTCATTCCGCTTTCAGGAAGTAGCCGAAGCCGGGGCGCGTTTGGATCAGACGGGTGGCGTGGCCTTTGTCAATTTTCCTCCGCAGGAAATTGATGTACACCTCAATGGTATTGTGGCTGGTATCCACCGACTTTTCCCAGAGCTTTTCGGCAATGGCACTTTTAGATACCACCTTGCCGTCGGCCTGGGCAAGAATGGTTAGTAGTTTAAATTCCTTCGGAGAGAGGAGGATAATCTGGCCGGAACGCTCTACGGTGGCTTCCGGTATATTGACTACCATATCGTGAACACGCAGGATATCTCCTTGTTGCAGCGGCTTGTTCTTTCTTCTTAGCAATGCCTGGATACGCGCCAGGAGTTCATCGAAGTGAAAGGGTTTTACCAGATAATCGTCGGCACCGGCGTTAAACGCATTGACCTTGTCTTTTACGTCGCTGTAAGCGGTGAGCATCAGGACCGGAGCTTCGCGGTCTGCCTGACGGATACGCTCGCAAATCTGTATGCCGTTCATTCCAGGTATATTGATATCAAGGATATACAAATCGTATTTTTTATCCTGGGCCAGGGTTTTAAAGTCAGTACTGTCATGCCCGACATCGCAGCTAAATCCATGGTTGATGGCAAACTGCCGGATCTCCCTGGAAAGGGTCAGGTCGTCTTCCAAAAGGTAGATGTACGGTACTTTTTCTTCGCTTTGCATGGTGCCTTGCATCGGGTTCAGTCCGCAAGTTAACACGGAGAATTCCGGATTTGAAAGATTACAGGGCTTAAAAATAAGTAAGGTGCACGCCTTTTATTTTGCTTAAATTCTTTTTTTGATTTACTCATCCCCCAACTTCATGCAATTCATGGCAACCCTCAGAAGCTTGCTTTAGGCTTCTGGCTTACCTTTGGCCCATGCCACTGAAACGCATCCTTGTGCTCTGGATCAGCAGCGCCGCTCCAGGTCTTTTTGGTCAATACAGCATGGTCGAGTACCACCGGCTCGACCGCAGCAATGATACCGCCGGTATCCGTTTGATGATGGAACGTTGGTCTGCAACGCAAAAAGGGGAAGCAGACTATTTTATCGCCTGCTTTAACTACAGTGCGCAACGAGCCAGGCAGGAAGTGGTGGTGCTGACACAAGAAGAGCCTGATGGACAACACTTTGCTGTTCGCGATTCGGTGAATGGAACTATATCATACCTGAGCAGCGTAACACAATACGATTCTGCCAGACTGAAAGCGGGTTTTGATTGCATAGACGACGGTATGCGCAAGCACCCGCGCCGCTTGGATATGCGTTTCGGTAAGATTTATGTTTTCGGTATAACAGAAAATTATACGGCCTATACCGACCTGCTGATTCAAACCCTGCGTGATGGAGCAGCGCACGGCCAGCGCTGGCTTTGGACAGATGGCAAAAAATTGAAAAAAGGCAATGATTTTATGGAGGAAAATGCGCACCAATACATTGTCAAATTGTTCAATGTGGAGGCCGACCTTTCAGTCAATATCCGCGCCATTGCCCAAACCATGACAACGCTGTGGCCACGGAGCGTGGTTGCCCATGCAGACCTTGGCCTTTCGTATATGTTGAGCGGTGCTTTTCAGGAAGCGCTCCCACACCTGCTACATGCGCATAAACTCGCTTCCCGCGATCAGGTGGTTTTATCCAATATCGGATACTGCTACAAGCAGTTGGGCGAAACACAAAAAGCCATCACCTATTACCGCTTGCTGAAGAAAAACGGCAGCAAGTCTTATAAAGAACTGGCCGACACGCAATTGGCCGAGTTAGGGGCGGCTCAATAGGCCAGGAGGTTCTCCAGCGCGCGTCGCGTTCCTTCAGCGCCTGGGAGAATTACTTTTTCCAGACCCATATTGAGTGGTATTGCCGGAACATCCAATGAACCCAGTGTTTCTACCGGTGCATCCAGTTCGCTGAAACAATAGCGTGCGATGCGGCCTGCAATGGCTTCAGCAAACGAGTTGTGCAAGGTTTCTTCCGTCAGCACCAACACCTTACCATGGCGGCGCACAGCAGCATAGATGGCTTCGTCATCGCAGGGATTCAGGGTGCGGAGGTCAACGATTTCCAATTGGCCGGACAAGTGTTTTTCGGCAGCCAGGGCCCAATAAACACCCATGCCGTAGGTGATAACGGCTGCGGTTTCACCCATTTCCAGTTTTTCCGGATCAGCCTCCAACACCGTGCGGGCTTTGCCTAAAGGCACAATATAGTCTTCATCCGGTTCGGGGCATTTGGCAGCTTCTGTTCCGGGTACTTTGCTCCAATAGAGACCTTTGTGTTCGAACATCACCACCGGGTTCGGGTCGTAAAAGGCGGCCTTCATCAAACCCTTCATGTCTGCGGCATTGCTGGGATAAACCACCTTGATGCCTTTGATAGGAAGGATGCTGCTTTCAACTGTCCCGCTGTGGTAGGGCCCACCTCCGCCATATGCACCGGTTGGAATGCGGATCAGCGCACTCACCGGATACTTGCCCATGGTCAGATAACAGCTTTTACTCAGTTCGGTAACGAGTTGATTGACACCGGGCCAGATATAATCGGCGAACTGAATTTCGACGATCGGTTTAAGCCCGACGGCGCTCATGCCTTGGGTAGAACCTACGATATAAGCTTCCTGAATGGGGGTATTAAAAACGCGTTCGTCTCCGTATTTCTTGGCCAGGGTTGCGGCTTCGCGGAACACACCGCCCAATCGCTTGCCAACGTCTTGTCCGTAAAGCAGGGCTTCCGGATGTTCACGGAGGATTTCATCCATGGCAAACAAAGCGGCATCTACCATGATAACCGGTTCTTTTCCGGCCGGAGCTCTTTCTCCTTTTTCCTCGGTGACGGGGGTAGGAGCAAACTCGTGCAGGGAGGCTGTTTCCGGCGCGGGGTCGGCTGCATTCACTGCCCGTTCGAATGCGGCTGCAATATCAGTTTCAGCTTCGGCGGCTATGGCATCGAGTGCACTGTCTTCAAAGCCGTTGTCGAGCAACAGTTGGCGAAGCACCGGCAAAGGATCCATGGCTTCATGCGCTTCCCAGTCGTCGCGGTACCATTCGCTGCGTACACCGCTGGTATGGTGGCCGAGCAGCGGAACTTTGGCGTGCAGGAGCATGGGTTCACGCTGTTCCCGTACGTAACTGAGGGCAGTTTGCACGTCTTCCCAACTGCGGGCAAAGTCACTTCCATTGGTGCGGTGGCGGCGCATGCCTTTAAATCCCAAGGCATATTCAAAGGCATCCATGGCGCGCATTTCATCGCCGCTGGCGCTGATGCCCCAATCGTTGTCCTGGATCAGGAACAGGATGGGCAGTTTGTGAAGCACCGCCATCTGGAAGGCTTCAGCCACTTCGCCTTCGGTAACGGAACCATCGCCGAGTGAACAAACGACAATGGGCTGTGTTCCGGGATCAAGCAGGCCTTGCTTTTCCTTGTATTTCAAGCCATGCGCGCAACCTGCGGCCGGAATGGCCTGCATACCTGTGGCGCTGCTTTGGTGCGGTATTTTGGGCATGTCGGGCCGGTTGAGTGAAGGATGGCTGTAATAGCTTCTTCCTCCACTGAACGGATCATCGGCTTTGGCGAGCAATTGCAACATCAGCTCATAGGGTTCCATGCCGATACCGAGCAGGATGGATTCGTCGCGGTAATAGGGGTAGATATAGTCTTCCGGCTTCAGCTGGAATGCCAGGGCGAGCTGGATGGCTTCATGCCCGCGGCTGGTGCTGTGCACATATTTGGTTATCTGGCGGTTGTCGTCGTACGTCTTCGCCATCGCCCTGGCTCGGCAAATCAACCGCCAGGCCTTTTCTAACATCGCTTGCTCCATCTGGAACCGCAATTTTACGCCAAAAGGCCGGGACTCAGGCTGTAGTAAAGCGGCGAAAATGAAGGGAAGCGCAGCGTGGGTAATTTGCAATTAGCTGTAAATCAAACGTTTAAATATCGGTTGGTGTTTTGTGTCAGGATTTTTATACCCGTATATTTGAAATCGGACTTTATCCGGGCAACGCAAAGTGTCAGAAAACAGTCCGTATTATACCCACAATATGAAAAGAACCATTACCGCGATCCTGTTCATACTGGTGTTTTCGGCTCCGCGCCTGCAGGCTGACCATATCATCGGGTCCGATATCAGTTACCGATGTATCCGCGACAGCGTGTTCGAAGTGATTTACAACTTCTACCGCGATTGCAACGGCTGCTTCGTATTGGGCCAGAGTCCAAAGTGCGGCACCAGTGAAAACTGCAACAGCTCACAGACTGCGCCGACCTCGCTTTCCGTAATCGGCACCGGAACCAGTTGCAGCCGCACGCTCACACTGAGCATGACGCGCACGAGTATCATCGATATCACCAAAACCTGTGCATCTGAAAAGAGCCGCTGTGCACAACCGTGCAACGGTTCCTATCCCTATGGAATCGAAAAGCATACCTTCAAGGGAACCTTGGATCTCCGCCAGGCCATGCGTGCCGGTTGTTGCGATTTCACCATTTCCATCATGCTCTATGTGCGCAGCGTGGGCATTACCACCGGACAATCGGGCAATACCTTCTATACCTGGTGCGATATCAATGCATGCCGCGCTCCTTGCAACAATTCACCGATCCTTACCAACGATCCGGTTGCGATCATCTGCTGCAACCAGCCCTATCAGTTCAATAACGGTGCGGTTGATTCAACCGACCGCGATTCGCTTTCCTTTCATATGGCGGGTTCCTATCGTTCACAGGGTACCCTGGCCAATTACAAATCTCCACTCACACCGGCCGACCCGGTTCCGGTTTGGAAAGGTGCTTCCGGCCGTGCCGCCACCAATCCGAATGCCAAGCCTCCGATCGGCATGTACTGCGACAGCATCACCGGCGATTTGATATTTACCCCGGCCGGAGATTGCCCATGGGTCGGGATTATCGTTATGGAAATCAAGGAATGGCGAAAGGATAAGAACGGGCGACCGCAGATCATAGGGATAACGCGAAGAGACATGCAATTCATTGCGACGAATTGCGGGCCCAATAACCCGCCCGAGGTCCAGGGGCCTTATTCCTATGAAGTCTGTGAGGAGGAAGAATTGTGTTTCAACATCGCCACCAAAGACGTTCAATTCACCCCACATCAAAAGGTGGCAGATACCGTTCAATTATCCTGGAACCGTGGTATTCCAGGGGCTACCTTTACCATTACCAATCCCAACGCAAGGGAGAAAACCGGTAAATTCTGCTGGAAACCCAAGACAGGCCAGGCCAGCGATATCCTGTACACTTTCACAGCCATCGCACGCGACAACAACTGTCCGACGCCCGGTACCACCATCCGCAGCTTCCGTATCCGTGTAAAACCACGGAGTGAGGCAACACGCAAATACACCTTGTTGGATTGCGGACGGCTGGTGATGGCTTCCACGCCGGGTTCCAAAATGCGTGGAAATCCACTCTACACCTGGGAAATCCGGGATAGCCTGAACTCCAAGCTCATTTACCGCCGCATCAATAAAGCACGGGATACCTTCCAATTCAAAGCCGGAGGGAAATACCTGGTGAACCATCTGATCAATAGTTCCATCACCAACTGCATCACGGCGTATATCGATACCGTGATCATTCCACCTGTCCTTATGGCCGATTTGGGCAAAGACACTTTCGCTTGTTATGGAACTACCTGGCAGTTTTCGCCGGTGATAACCAACGGAATACCCGGATACCGCTATCGCTGGTCAACCCCGCGCGACCACAATCCTTCCGACACCGATGCGCTCTTTACCATGCGCATTACAACCGACACGGCTGTGGCGGTGTTGGTTACAGACAGCAAAGGTTGCTTCGACGACGACACGCTCAAATTCCTTGTAAAACCCTTGCCTTGGGTAAGTGCCGGTCCGGACGAACGTATTTGCACCTACGAACGGACAACTTTCGTTGCCGACCATGCGGATACCCTTACGATGAAGTATCTCTGGACGCCGGGACAGGACACTGCCGGGCAGATTACCGTTCACAAAGCCGGCAAGTATATTCTTCGCATACAGGAGCCCGAATGGGGTTGCTACGGATTGGATACGGTTGAACTTTTTATCAACGATACTGTGATTGCGATTGCAGGACCCGATCTGAGCATCTGCAACCGCGATACCGTTACCCTGAACGCCACCCACAAGCCCGCTTTCCAGACACCCAATTATACCTGGAGCGATCTTAAGGCCCCGCGGGTGCTGGGCACGAACAAGCAATACAAGATAGTGCCACCGGCAGATGTCTGCCACGAACTCTTCCTCAGGGTTACCGAAGCTGGCCATACCTGCGAACACCGCGACACCATGTGCATCAAGGTGAAACCTTTGCCCGACCTACGGGTGAGTGTTCCGATGCGCTGCTACGATTATGGGGACCTGAACCTTGGCCTCGAATCCGGATTGTTTGCCAAGTATGGCAACGACGTGGTGTATAAATGCCGCACCACTCCCTCGCTGGTTGATCAGGTTGGGAACAGTTACTTTTACCGCACTTCCAAGATTAACAACAACGACCTGCAAGGCGGAAGGAACAAGGTTGACCGTATCATCGCAGAATATACCGACCCCAAAACGGGCTGTTTCAACAAGGACAGCTTTAGTGTAACCATCCAGGGTAACCCGATTGTGCAGCTCAAGGACCGGGTGTATTGCCAAGACAGGGGCTGCGCGTTGCTGGATTCTTCCATCATCCGCCCCAAGGTGAAAACCGGTTCCGTCTACAACTGGAATGTAGTAAAAGCCCCATCGGGCATCGACCGCAGTTCGTTGATCAAGGATCTCAACTTCGGAACCGGACTTCCGGCGAATTGGGAATTCTGTTTCGGCGATGTTACCGAAGACCAGTATTCCGGCGAGTACACCCTGGCTTTCTTCATACAGGATGCAATCAGCGGATGCTTTACCCGCGATACAACGACTATCAATATTGTGCCCGAACCCAAGGCTGAGATAACCTCATTGCCCACGGTTTGCATTAACGATACGGCCATCAACCTGAACCAGTTTGTGGAATTGAATGGCAAGCCCGGTCCGACAGACGGACGTTGGTTTGCCGTGAGTTACAATGGCGACCGCTCCGATAGCAAGCTGGCCAGTGCCGTGAAAAACGGTAACATGTTCGACCCCTCGCAAGGCGACGGGGCCTGGGAATTTCGCTTCCAGCATACTGCAACCGGCTGTTATACAGCTGACAGTGGCGTGTTGATTGTAAAACAGCTTCCCAGAGCAGGTATGCCGGCCGACATGCGTGTCTGCAGCACGGATCCACCGATTAATCTTGCTCCCACACTGATCAGCCCACCGGGTGGAAACGGAGTCTGGAGCGGAAATCGCCTCAGCGGAACAGGCAACAGCATCTTTACACCCGGAAGCGACGAAACAGCTACCGTGGAAGGGCCGTATAACTTGGTTTATAACTACACCGATCCATTCGGATGCAAAACCAAAGACAGTTTTGAGATACTGGTGCAAAGCGCACCTTCGATCGACATCACCACGCCTGGCCCGGGCAATATCTGCGACGATAAAACCCTGGCACTCGACGCTACCCTCAAATGGTCACCCGGTGTTCAATGGATTACCCGTGGCGATGGCAGTTTCAGCGCCCAGGCCTTGAGCACAGTGTATACTCCAGGCAGCACAGACAAAACAGCGGGCAGCGTTTGGTTGCGCGTTGGCAATCAATTGCCGCCCAGTAACGTATGCCCTGCCGTGGCAGACAGCATCCAATTGTTTATCCATCCATACCCACAGCCTGATTTTAGCGGCGATAAGTTGCAAGACTGCGAACCGATGACCGTCAATTTCACCCGCACCGAAGCCAGCAGCATACCCATGAGCAGTCTGAGCTTTGATTGGGATTTCGGCAATGGACAAACATCTACCGACGCGAATCCGGCGGCCGTGAAATATGCGAACTGGGGAACCTTCAATGTCAGGCTGGTGGTGAACAATACGGCCGGCAATTGTTCCACAACCGTCAACAAACCGGCGTATATCGAGGTTTGGCCTGTTCCAGTTGCCGGTTTCCGCTCCGACCCGACCTTCTACACAACCATTGCATTGCCTAAGTTCCAGTTCTTTAACCAGAGCACGATTGCAGACCAATCTGCATTGCGCTACGAATGGAATTTCGGCACTGGCAATCCGAACGACTCCAGCCGTCGCCGCGATCCTGCATTTTCATACGGCAAAGACACTGCTACTTACGATGTTCGGTTGATAGCCATTTCAGACAAAGGTTGCCGCGATACCATCGTGCGCAAAGTGCAAATCGGTCCGGATATTATCGTATTCGTGCCCAATGCCTTCACGCCAGATGCCAGCGGCCCGACCGGCAACGATCGTTTTACCGCTTACGTCCAGAATTACAAAACCTTCCGGATGACCGTTTACAACCGCTGGGGTGAGAAACTGTATGAAACCACTGATGCCAGTGCAGGTTGGGATGGAAAAGCGAACGGTGTGCTTTGCCAGCAGGAAGTGTACAGTTACCTGATCGAGGTAACCAGCTTCGAAGACAAGTTGTACAAATTCACGGGTACCCTTACTTTGCTGCGCTGATTGCGCACATGGAATACCGGATCAAGTTCAATGGAGTAACTACATTATCAGAAGCACGTTATGCCGCAGCCGCCGGCGCCACCTGGATCGGTTTTCCGATGGATGGTGCCCTGGCTGCGGCTAAAATTCAGGAGATAGCCGGTTGGCTGCAAGGCCCGGAGCTGGTCGGAGAATATGCCATCTGGCCAGATAGCGCTACGCGACTCGATCATTTTCAGATCCTTGGTCTCGATTGGATAGAAGGCACGGCCAAGGATTTTGTCAACGCAGAAACTCCGCAGCGGGTAATCGTTCGCGTGGACATGGATTCTGATTTGGAAGGACTTCCTGCATCGGCCGTGTTGCATGCCGCTTCGCCCGACATCTGGATGCAGCGCAAGGCTGAGCGCCAGGAGCAAAAATGGATGGTAAATCTGAGCGGTGCCGATCCGGGCAGTCTGGACTGGTTGAGCGGAGCCTTGCCTTTTGCCTTTAGCCTGGACGCGGTCGGGGAAGACCAGACCGGGCTCCGCGATTTCAGCACCTGGGACGATTGGCTCGAGGCGCTCGAGAACCAGTAAGTTACATCAACCTGAAGCGCAGGTATTGAATGGTGCGGCCTTCCTTCAACCACATGTTTTCGTACCAGGTGCGGATGGATAGCACCGGTCCCGGATCGCCATTGGCATAGACATCGCGGATTACCTCATCGGGCGTGATTTTTTCCGCTTCCAGGGTTTCGAGGGTGAAATTGAAGAGCAGCTCACTGTCGGTTTTCAAATGTACGGTTCCACCGGGCTTCATTACCCTGCGGTAACGATTCAGGAAGAGGGGATGGGTGAGGCGTTTGCGTGCTTTTCCGGCTTGCGGATCGGCAAAAGTGATCCAGATTTCGTCCACTTCTCCCACTTCAAAATGCCCTTCGATATGGTCGATCGGAATGCGCAGGAAAGCCGCGTTCTGCAAGCCCTCATCCAGGCAGGTTTTGGCTCCGCGCCACATGCGTGAACCTTTGATATCGACCCCAATGAAGTTCATTTTGGGGAAGAGCCGCGCCAGGCCTACCGTATAATCGGCCTTGCCACAGGCCAGTTCCAGCACGATCGGATTGCTATTGCCAAAATGCGCGCTCCATTTGCCTTTCATCAGCGACTGGGCGTCGAAGGTATTGGGGAAGGCATCGTATTCGGCGAATTTCTGCAGCTTGGCTTTGCTCATGGAGGTGCAAAAAAAGCAGAACCGAACGAATGAAGGGCTGCTGTTGGTGCAATTAAATTTGCCGCGCTGCCGGTATGAACGCCCTCGACCCGAATATTGTCCTGTATGCCTATACACAAGGTGTGTTTCCTATGGCGCATCCGGAGGAAGACAATGCCATCTATTGGCATGAACCGCACATGCGCGGAATCATTCCCCTTGACGCTTTCCGGGTGAGCAAGAATCTGGCGCGGGAATTCCGCTCCGGAAAATACGAATACTGCATAGACCGCGATTTTACAGCCGTGTTGCAGGCCTGCGCCGAACGCGATGAAACATGGATCTCAGATGAAATCATCGAAGTGTACCAGGCCTTGCACGAAATGGGATACGCCCACTCCTTTGAAGTTTGGAAAGATGAAGAGCTCGTTGGCGGTTTATACGGCATAGCCATGGGCCGGGCTTTTTTTGGTGAGAGCATGTTCCACCGCGTTACGAATGCTTCGAAGCTGGCACTGGTGTTTTTGGTTGAATATCTGCGGGAGCAAGGCTTTGTGTTGCTGGATACGCAGTTCCAGACGGAGCATCTGGCGCAGTTCGGGACGGTGGAGATTCCGCAGGCGGAATATCTAAAGCTGCTGGCAGAGGCGCTGGCGTGAGTTTACGAGGAGGGAACAGCTGGCGCTGTTCGGGGGGGAGATTCCGCAGGCGGAATCTTTACGAGGGTATGAGGATGTTCCGCGGGGCGGAATCTTTACCGGGGCGGGTGTGCCGATTCGCGGCTTATTGCGTTCCTTTGCATACGTTTACTTCAATACCATGAGCAATACCCACAAACCTGTTCCGGTTACTGTTGCCTACGGCGATGGCATCGGTCCTGAAATCATGGATGCGACCCTGCGCATCATCGAAGCTGCCGGTGCAGCCCTTGAAAAAGAAGTCATTGAAATCGGTGAGAAAGTGTATCTCAGCGGCAATACTGCAGGCATTGCGCCTTCGGCATGGGACAGTCTCCGCCGCACCAAGGTTTTCCTGAAAGCGCCGATCACCACACCCCAGGGTGGCGGTTTCAAGAGCCTGAACGTGACCACCCGCAAGATGCTCGGACTGTATGCTAACGTGCGTCCCTGCGTTTCGTATGCTCCCTATGTTGATACCAAGCATCCGGTGATGGATGTGGTGATTGTGCGTGAAAACGAGGAAGACCTTTATGCCGGTATCGAGCACCAGCAAACACCTGAAGTGGTTCAGTGCCTGAAGCTGATTACCCGCCCCGGAACCGAAAAAATCATCCGCTATGCCTTTGAATATGCTAAGGCTTATGGACGCAAAAAAGTAACCTGCTTCAGCAAAGACAATATCATGAAGCAGACCGATGGACTGTTTCACAAGGTGTTTGATGAAGTGGCGCTGGAATATCCAGACATCATCAACGAACATTGGATCGTAGATATCGGAGCCGCTAAGCTGGCCGATACACCCGAAGCGTTCGATGTGATTGTGATGCCCAACCTCTACGGTGATATCCTGAGCGATGTAGCTGCACAGATCGCCGGTTCGGTTGGTCTTGCAGGCAGCTGCAATATCGGCGAGGAAGTGTCGATGTTTGAAGCGATCCACGGTTCAGCACCTCGCCGTGCCGGTCAGAACCTGGCCAACCCGAGCGGACTCCTGCTTGGTGCCGTGATGATGCTCGTGCATATTGGTCAGGCCGATGTGGCTGAAAAAGTGCACAATGCATGGCTCTGTGCCCTCGAGGACGGTATCCATACCTACGATATCTTCAAAGAAGGCGTAAGCAGCGAGAAAGTGGGAACCCGTGAATTCGCCGATGCAGTAATTGCCCGACTCGGAAAGATGCCTCAGAAACTCAAGCCCGTAAGCTATGTGCAGGCACAAGGCCGCGGCATCCAGGTGAAACTGAAGCCCGCTCCGGCTGTAACGATGGAAACCGTTGGTGTGGATGTATTCCTGCACCACGAAGACCGCAACGCCGATAATTTGGGCAACCCGTTAAAAGGGCTGGATATAGCCAATCTGGAGTTAACCATGATTACCAACCGCGGTGTGAAGGTATGGCCAAACGGTATGCCGGAAACTTTCTGTACGGACCACTGGCGCTGCCGTTACAAGCATCCCGAAGGGAAGGCGATTTCATACAACGATATCCTCGAGATTTCGCAGAAGTTGCATGCTGCAGGGTACAAGATTATCAAAACCGAAAACCTCTGCAATATCGACGGCCAGGCTGCCTATAGCGCCGGTCAGGGAGCCTGAGGAATTCAAGAATGCAAAAAAAAAGCCCGGGTTCTGGACCTGGGCTTTTTTATTGGTTGATTGTGCAGTGAAGCCTTCTGGTTTACTTTACTGCTTTTCGTATTGAATCTCAACCATGGCCGCGCTGAGCGGGAAGTGCAGAAAGACGCCGCGTACCGGTTTCCCTGTAGCGGCCTCAAGCGCTGCCTTGTAATACCAAAGCTGCCCTGGATAGGCTTTTTCGGTGATATGATCTGCCAATTGGTTCTGGCTGCCGGGGAAGCTCTTGTGGTCAAGGAGCCAAAGTGCTTCTTCATTTTCCAGGACCATGTCGGCGATGCCGCGTATGAGGCGGTTTTCCATGCGCCATTGCAAGGGCAGTTCGTTATGGCGTGCGATGCCTTCCGGCCAGCGCGAACGAATCCAGTTGTCGAGGCGCTCTGCAGACGTTCGCAGTGTTTCAGGGAAAAGGGTATTCGATAATCCGTAAGCCTGCACCAGGGCTTCAGGTTTTCCGCCGAAAGCAAGGTATTGGTGGAAAGCATTCCCCAGGGCCGATTCAAGCGAAGGCGGCAAATGACCTTTGAGCGGCAAGTGCTGACCCAGGCGTTCGGGAGCTGACAGGCGAAAGGCCACCGGCGCAGGTTGCCGCGACGGATTAACACGCAAGGCCTCAGTGCTTCCAACTTCGGCCATGGCAGGCAGTTCGAGGTACTGCGCTGTGGTCGCCGCTTCCCATTCCGCAGTAAATGGCATGGGAATATGGCAGAATGGTACCGATATCCCGTTCCAGTTCAGGTTATCGAGTTTTTCGGTTCCGGTGGCACTTTCCAGCCAACTCAGCTTTTTGTTTTTGACCAGGAAGTTGGCATCGCGGGCGCGCGTGAAGCCAACGTATAGCAAGCGTTTGTCTTCGGCCTCTTCCCTTGCTAATGCCTGTTCGGTTTCCGGAACAAAATGATCGTAGTAGACCGCGTTTTTGGTAACAGCAGAATACGGATCGGGCCAGCAGCGCAGAAAAGGATTCGCGCCTTTCACATACTGCACACCAAAAATCCGCCCTTTCGGTTCGGTGTCCAGACCCAACATGAACACCACCGGCCATTCCAGTCCTTTAGCCGTATGGTAAGTGAGCACCTGCACGCCATAGGCACCGGTTACATCGGTTTGGCCGGCCGCGCTCTGGGCTTCAATAAACTGCATGAGTCCGTACAAGCCGGCAGCTTGTTGGTTATCGCCGCACCAGGCCACGTATTCCTGTCCCAAGCGCCGCAGCATATCGAAAATGGTATCGCTGTTTGATTCCTTACCCCAGCCTGCTGCCAGGCGAAGCAATTGCGTTTCGGCAATCAACGCGTCGAGGGTGCGGATGATGGAACCGCCGGGCAGTGTATTCCCGATCCGCTGTAGATCCTGGAGCAGCGGCAAATCTGAACCGTAATTGTGTATTGGTTCCTCGGCGTGGTTGCGGAGATAGTCGATCCGTTGCTGCAGCGTAACAGCGGCATCCAGATTGGCCCGGCTGTAGAAATCGAGCGTAGCGATGGCCAGTGCATCGCGCGGATCGGCCAGGTAAGACAACATGGCGAAAACGCAGCGCACTTCATCCTGCTCTGCGAAGGCCTTGCCGAATTGCGCGGCTGGAATTCCCGCTGCATCCAACGCTGCAATCATCTTATCCCGGTGATCGTTCAGCCTTACAAGGACGCAGCAATCGCTTGGCCCGAGTTTGCGGCTTTGTTTCGTATGCTTGTCAAAAATCTCGCTTCCCGCCCGGATCAGTTCGGCTATCTGACCAGCCACGCCAACGAATAACTGCTCAATCTTTCCTTCACTCTTTTCCAGGATATTAAGCGGACCAATATGGGAGGCAGGTAAAGCCGGCTGCTCGAGCGGATTCAATATGATGCGTTGTGGCGGCATGATATCCTCAAAAGCCTGTGTGAAGAGCACATTGGCGGCTGCCACCAATTCACGGCGCGAACGCCAGGAGATATCGAGGGTTTGGATTTGTTCCGCTTCCAAACCCGCTATCACCTCTTCCACCAATTCCACATCGGTGCCGCGGAAACCGTAGATGGCCTGTTTCACATCGCCCACCCAGATATTCTGTTCTGCCAGTTCTGCCCAGGCCCTGAAAATGTGCAGCTGCACCGGATTGGTATCCTGGAATTCATCCACCAGTACCAGGCGGAACCGTTCGGCAAATTCGGCGCGGAAAGACTCGTGCTCCAGCAAGCGGAGCATGTATTGCTCCATATCGTTGAAGTCGATCAGCCCGAGGTTGAGCTTGTAAGCCTGGTATGCCGACATGAGCAGCTTCGCCGTGCCAAACACCAGCGCGATGTAGTCGTTGATGTCTTGCTGGAAGCTATCCCATAAGGCATGGGTTTTTACAGCATCTTGAAGGGCGTCACAAATATGTTGGTGCGATTGGGCAATTTTATAATTGGCAATGGTATTCAATTCTGCCCAGGTATAGGCATGGTCATCGCGGAGGTGTATGTCTTCCAGTTTATCGAGCAACTCCTTCTGTTTGCTTTTCAGCTCATTTACATCATTGGCCGCACGCAATTGTTGTCTGGTAACCGCCAACAGTTGTTGGATGTTCTCCGGTGTTGGAATCACCAAGCCTTCAAACCTGCCATTGTGCTGCGCCTGGCTTTCGTTTTGGGCTGTGTCGAGGTCATCTTCTTTCAACGACCAGGCATTGCTCAGCTCCAGCACCCTGAGGATGTCTTGTATGAGGCCCTGCCCCACGATGGAAGGCTCTATGCTCAGGCGATAACAAAGCGGTTCAGCATCTGTGAGGTCGATGCCATCGAGCAGGGTGTTCAGGGCGATCTGTTTCTGGTCTTCGGTCAGCACCTTGAGGCCCGG
>CANHTS010000012.1 GCA_947463435.1 Flavobacteriales bacterium
GTGCTTTCGAATGCAGCGCGTTTGCGCGTTGGATCGAACAGCATCGCAGCCACCAGCATCCGGATCACTCCCTTGGATACCGTTTGCCCGGGCACGCTCGTTTCACTGAAAGTAATCGGAGGTTCGCTCGGCACCGGAGCCAGCTGGCAATGGTACACAACATCCTGCGGCGGAACGGCGGCGGCTACCGGCGATAGCATTGCGGTGCGTCCGCTCAGCCAGACCATTTACTTTGTAAGGGCCGAAGGTACCTGCAACACTACAACCTGTGCGGGCGATACCGTGTTCATGCGCGACTCTTCGTTTGCCGCCAGCTCCATTGTAGCTTCTGTTGATTCTGTCTGCATCGGCTCCAGTGTCACCCTCAGCGTGATCGGCGGTAGCCTCGGCTATCAGGCCGACTGGAAATGGTATAGCAGCTCCTGCGGCGGTACAGCTGTGGGAAGCGGAAGCAGTATCAGCGTGACGCCTTCGGCCACCACAACCTATTTCGTGCGTGCCGAAGGAAGCTGCAATACCACGGCATGTGTCAGCAAATCCATCAAGATCAACACCTTCTCTACGGCTCCAACTTCCATTACCGCTTCGGCTGACTCTGTCTGCAACGGCTCCAGTGTTACACTCAGCGTGAACGGTGGAAGCCTCGGCAGCAATGCCAGCTGGAAATGGTACAGCAGCTCCTGCGGCGGTACAGCTTTGGGCAGCGGAAACAGCATCAGCGTGACGCCTTCGGCCACCACAACGTATTTCGTGCGTGCGGAAGGAACCTGTGACACCACCACCTGCACCAGCAAATCCATCAAGGTTAATACCTTCTCGACTGCTCCTACTTCCATCACCGCTTCGGCCGACTCTGTATGTAACGGCTCCAGTGTTACCCTCAGCGTGAACGGTGGCAGCCTCGGCAGTAACGCAGACTGGAAATGGTACAGCAGCTCCTGCGGCGGTACAGCTGTGGGAAGCGGCAGCAGTATCAGCGTGACGCCTTCGGCCACCACAACCTATTTTGTGCGTGCGGAAGGATCCTGCAATAGCACGGCCTGCGCCAGCAAATCCATCAAGATTAATACCTTCTCTACGGCTCCAACGTCCATTACCGCTTCGGCTGACTCTGTCTGCAACGGCTCCAGTGTTACCCTCAGCGTGAACGGTGGCGGCCTCGGCAGCAATGCCAGTTGGAAATGGTACAGCAGCTCCTGCGGCGGCACAGCCGTTGGCAGCGGAAGCAGCATCAGCGTTACACCTTCGGCAACTACAACATATTTCGTTCGTGCAGAAGGAACCTGTGACACCACCGCCTGCACCAGCAAATCCATCAAGGTTAATACCTTCTCGACTGCTCCTTCTTCCATCACCGCTTCGGCCGACTCTGTCTGCAACGGCTCCAATGTTACCCTCAGCGTGAACGGCGGCAGCCTCGGCAGCAATGCAGATTGGAAATGGTACAGCAGCTCCTGCGGCGGTACAGCCGTTGGCAGCGGAAGCAGCATCAGTGTAACACCTTCGGCAACTACAACATACTTTGTACGTGCGGAAGGAACCTGTAATACCACTGCCTGCGCCAGCAAATCCATCAAAGTCAACACCTTCTCTGCTGCGCCTACTTCTATCAGCGCTTCGGTTGACTCTGTGTGTAACGGCTCCAGTGTTACCCTCAGCGTGAACGGCGGCAGCCTCGGCAGCAACGCCAGCTGGAAATGGTATAGCAGCTCCTGTGGCGGCACAGCTGTAGGCAGCGGAAGCAGTATCAGCGTAACGCCTTCGGCTACCACGACGTATTTTGTTCGTGCTGAAGGAACGTGCAATACCACAGCATGTGCAAGCAAATCCATCAAAGTCAACACCTTCTCCACGGCTGTGAGCAGTGTAGTGGCCAGTGCCGATTCTGTTTGCCCAGGCAACAGCAGCAAGCTGCGCATCAGCGGTGGCAGCCTGGGCAGCAACGCAAGCTGGAAATGGTACAGCAATTCCTGCGGTGGTACCGCACTTGGAGCTGGTGACAGCCTGGTCGTTACACCGACATCAACAAGCACCTATTTCGTGCGCGCTGAAGGCACTTGCAATACCAGCAGCTGTGGAAGCACAACTGTTCGGCTGATGCGCCTTTCGGCCGCACCAACCGGCGTTACTGCGAGCAGCGACTCAGTTTGCCGTGCAGCAGCGACTACCTTGAGCGTTGGCGGCGGATCTCTGGGTTCAGGTGCGAGCTGGAAATGGTACACCGGATCCTGCGGCGGTACTTCAGCGGGCAGCGGAAGCAGCCTCAGTGTTAACCCCACCCTTAGCACCACTTATTTTGTGCGGGCTGAAGGTATTTGCAACAATACATCCTGCGAGAACAAGCGGATCATCATCCGCGATTCTTCAATTGCCTTGACAAGCCTCACCGCCACGCTCGACACAGTTATCCCCGGGCAGTCTACTACCCTGAAAATAGTCGGCGGCCGACTTGGCAACCGCGCCAGCTGGAGGTGGTACCGCGGTGGTTGTGGTTTTGGAACGTCCATCGGAACAGGCGATTCTATCACCGTTACCCTGACTTCTCAGACCACATTCTATGTGCGCGCAGAAGGCTCCTGCAACAACACGCCATGCGTAAGCCGCACGATCTTCCTGCGTGATTCTTCCCGCGCACCTACGGGCATTACAGCTGGTTTAGACAGCATTTGCCTGGGAACCAACACAACCCTGACTCCGAATGGTGGCAACCTCGGCTTCAAGGCAAGCTGGGTATGGTATACCGGCAGTTGCGGCGGCACGCAGGTAGGAACTGGCACCGTACTGCGCGTAAATCCCTCGGCTACAACAACCTATTGGGTACGTGCTGAGGGTCCGACGAATACAACTGCTTGCGCTAGCTTCACCTTACATGTTCGCGACACTTCGCTCCCTGTTACGAGTATCCGTGCAAGTGTGGATTCGGTTTGTGCCGGCAGCAGCGTAACCCTGCGTTTTAACGGTGGTAAACTTGGATACCGCGCCTCCTGGAAATGGTATAACAACAGCTGCGGAGGAACCCTTGCCGGCACAGGTGATAGCCTGCGGGTCTCCCCCGGAAGCAGCACCACTTATTTTGTGCGCGCTGAAGGCTTCTGCAATGCCACACGTTGCGAAAGCAAGACCATCAAAGTGAACGCATTGTCTTCTGCTGCTACATCTATTACCGCATCGGTAGATTCCGTATGTAGCGGAGGAAGCAGCACACTCCGCATCAACGGTGGTACGCTCGGCGGAAACGCCAGCTGGAAATGGTATAGCAGCTCCTGCGGTGGCACGGCCATCGGAACCGGCAATAGCATCGTTGTGAACCCAACAACCACGACCACATACTTTGCGAGGGCTGAAGGAACCTGCAATACCACGGCTTGTGTGAGCAAGACCATCTTCATGCAGACATTGTCTACTGCGCCGACCTCGGTTACGGCTGCGGTTGACTCGCTTTGTTCAGGCAACAGTGTGATCGTTCGTGTCAACGGCGGGTCGCTTGGTTTTGCGGCGGCCTGGACATGGTATACGGATTCTTGCGGCGGCTCCAGCATTGGCACCGGAGCCAGCCTGAGAGTGACACCCAGCCGCAGCACCCGCTATTTCGTACGGGCTGTAGGAGCCTGCAACACCACGAGCTGCGAAAACAAGTTCATCAAGGTGAACGTGAATTCTACCGCCCCGACTTCCATTACTGCCAGTGCGGATTCTATCTGTTCGGGCAGCAGTGTGACGCTGACGGTTAATGGTGGCAGCCTGGGTGGAAACGCCAGCTGGCGCTGGTATTCCGGAGCATGTGGCAATACGCTTGTCGGCTCCGGAACATCTATATCCGTTAGCCCAACCAGCAATACCACCTATTTTGTTCGTGCAGAAGGTTCCTGCAACTCTACCAGCTGCGTCAGCAAGTCAATCAAAGTGAACAGGGCATCCACTGCCCCAACAAGTATCTCGGCGACAGCAGATTCTGTCTGCATTGGAACCAGTGTTACTTATACCGTACAAGGTGGAACACTGGGCAGCAACGCTGCATGGCGTTGGTATAGTGGAAGCTGCGGCGGTACTGCACTCGGCTCGGGAACCAGTATCACCGTAACACCGTCTGCGAACACCACTTATTATGTTCGCGCAGAAGGCACCTGCAATACCACGGCCTGCGTAAGCAAGGCAGTGAAGGTTAATACCTTCTCAACTGCACCGACAGGTATCACTGCTACCGCAGATTCAATTTGTGCTGGTACAAGCGTGACATTCACAGCCAGCAGTGGAAGCCTGGGCAGCAATGCCGGTTGGAAATGGTTCAGAAACAATTGCAGTGGCACCGTTATCGGTACAGGTAATAGCCTGACAGTTACGCCTTCGGCCAGTGAAACTTATTACGTTCGGATCGATGGTACTTGCAATAATACCGCCTGCGTTAACAGACCGGTGAAAGTCAATACTTTCTCCACTGCACCTACCGGTATCACAACCAGTGCAGACTCGGTTTGTGCTGGTAGCAGTGTAACACTGCGCGTCAGTGGTGGAACCCTTGGCAGCAATGCCTCAATACGCTGGTACACCGGAAGTTGCGGTGGCATATCAGCAGGCAGCGGAAGCAGCATCACAGTGACACCTTCATCGACCACCACTTACTTTGCTCGCATTGAAGGAACCTGCAATACCACCGTTTGCTTGAGCAAAGCGGTGAAAGTAAATACCTTCTCTACCGCTCCTACGAGCATTTCTTCAACAGCAGACTCTGTATGCAATGGAACATCGGTAACCTTCCGATTGAACGGCGGAAGCCTTGGCAGCAATGCCGTGATTCGCTGGTACACAGGAATCTGCGCCGGAACAGCAGCCGGAACAGGCAGCAGCATTACAGTAACACCGAGCAGTTCAGCAACCTATTTTGCCAGGATAGAAGGCAGTTGCAATACTACGGCATGTGTAGACAAGCCGTTGAAAGTTAACACCTTCTCTACAGCAGCCACACGCGTAACAGCCACGGCAGATTCCGTGTGCGACGGCACCAGTATTTCGCTGAGCATTGTGGGTGGAAGCCTCGGCAGCAATGCCACATGGAAATGGTACAATGGAGCCTGTGGTGGTTCTGCCATTGGTAGCGGCACCGGCCTGACACTTACACCCGGGGCAACGTCAACCTATTTTGCACGTGCAGAAGGAACCTGCAACACCACGACCTGTGAGTTTAAAACCGTTAAGGTGAACACCTTCTCCACTGCCGCAGTTTCCATTAGCTCAACGGCTGATTCAACATGTGGAAGCACGTTGGTTACGCTAACCGTGACAGGTGGCAATCTGGGCAGCAACGCCAACTGGGTTTGGTACGCCAATGGTTGCGGCGGAACGCCGATTGCGACCGGCGACCAAATTACCGTTACACCATCTGCCACCACCACCTACCGGGTGCGCGCCGAAGGAACCTGCAATACCACTGCTTGCGTTGGTCGCACGATCAAGGTGAACAATAGCAGCACGGCTCCGACAAGCATTGCTTCAAGCCTTGATTCCACTTGCGGTGGCAGCAGCGTAACTCTTTCGGTTTCTGGTGGCAGCCTGGGCGGCAATGCCAGCTGGAGATGGTTTAGCGGAAGCTGTGGCGGAACGCCAATCGGCACCGGAACCAGCATTACAGTAACACCCACAGCCACCACCAGCTATTTTGTCAGGGCTGTTGGCACCTGCAATACAACTGCATGCGTCAGCAAATCCATTAAGGTGAATACCCCGAGCGTTGTGGCTACAGGCATCAATGCGAGTGCTGACTCAACCTGCGGATCGACCAATGTTACCCTGACTTTAAACGGCGGAAGCCTTGGAAGTGGGGCGCGTTGGAGATGGTATCGCGGAAGCTCGCTTATCGGAACCGGAAGCAGCATTGTTGTAACGCCAACTGCAACAACAACCTACAGCGTTCGTGCAGAGGGAATATGCAATACCACGGCATTTATAACCCGGACCATTAAGGTGAACACCTTGTCTGTTGCCCCTGTTTCTGTGGTGAGCAGCCGCGATAGTACCTGTGGCGGTGCAGTGGTGACTCTAACCGTAAACGGAGGTTCTTTGGGCAGCAATGCGCGCTGGAGATGGTACACGAGCGCTTGCGGCGGAACCTTAATTGGAACCGGCAGCAGCATTACTGTGACCCCAGCTTCCACTACACAGTACTTCGTTCGTGCTGAAGGTACTTGCAATACGACAACGTGTGCTACCAAGACCATCAAGGTGAATACACCAAGTGTTGCAGCAATTTCGATTGCTTCATCGGCCGATTCAACCTGCGGAACCTCTTCAGTGACCCTCACAGTTAACGGTGGTTCGCTGGGTACTTTCGCAAGATGGAGATGGTATACCGGTAACTGCGGCAGCGGTTTGATCGGAACGGGTAACAGCATCACGGTGACCCCGGGTGTGACAACCAGCTACTTTGTACGCGCCGAAGGAGTTTGCAACACCACCCTTTGTGTGAGCAAAACCATCAAAGTGAATACAAGCAGCAGCAATCCGCTCAGCATCAGCGCATCGCTCGATTCTATCTGCCCCGGTGGCGGACCGGTTAACCTTCGTGTGAGCGGAGGCCGTTTGGGCAGCAATGCCAACTGGATCTGGTACGCAGATGCTTGCGGCAGCGGCACGCCGGTGGGAACAGGTAACACCATTGCTGTGAATCCAACCGGTACTACAACCTATTATGTTCGTGCTGTAGGCACCTGCAATGCTACCCCTTGCGTAAGCCGGACACTGAAGGTGCTCCTGCTGTCACAGGCTGCCACTTCAATCACAGCCAGCGCAGATAGTATCTGTAAAGGCACTGCGGTTACCCTTCGCCTGAATGGCGGATTTGCGGCCAGCAATGCCCGTTGGGTGTGGTATCAGGGTGGCTGCGGTGCAGGTCGCGCCATCGGAACTGGAACATCCATTACGGTGACTCCGACAGCCAATGCAGAATACTTCGTACGTGCTGAGAGCGACTGCAACAACACAATTTGCGTGAGTAAAGCCATTATTGTACGCAGCGAAAGCACTGCACCGGTATTCATCAGCAGTACTGCCGATACTACCTGCGGAGCACCCATCACCTTGCAGGTCAATGGCGGCAGCCTGGGCAGCGGCGGACGTTGGGCCTGGTATACCGGAAGCTGCGGCGGCACCCTGGTTGGAATTGGCAACAGCCTGACCACAACCCCAGTAGGACCTACCACCTATTTTGTACGTGCTGAAGGATTCTGCAAGACCACGGTATGCGTAAGTAAGACCATCTATTCAGCTTCCGCTTCCACCGCGCCTGTCAGCATCGTGGCGAGCAACGATACACCTTGTCTTGGACGGGAAATCACGCTCAGCGTGCAGGGCGGAGGTCTGGGTATCGGTGCCGAATGGAAATGGTATCAGAATGCATGCGGTACACGTCCTGCAGGTACAGGATCCACCTTGCGCATCGTGCCCAACGGTAACACCACCTTCTTTGTGCGTGCCGAAGGCGCTTGCAATACTACCAATTGCGTATCGCGACCAATCCGTATACTGTTCCCCGGTCAGCCTGCCATAGGAATCACTTCTTCGGCAGATACAATCCTGAACGGAGCCGGTGTTCGCCTTCAAGTTATCGGAGGCAGCAGGGGGTCTAACGGGCGCTGGGTTTGGTACGAAAACGGTTGTGGCAATGGTGCACCTGTTGGATTTGGTCCGACCCTGAACGTTGCGCCCGGATCAACCACGACTTATTACGTGCGTCAGGAAGGCACCTGCGACAGCACAGCATGTGTGTTCAAGAAGGTGAACGTTTGGGGTATGAATGTTCAAGATCAACAGCAGCTCAGCGATTTGATCCGCCTGTATCCAAACCCAACCAAAGACAAGTTGAACCTGATACTTGATATCCAGGGTAATGAGCCTACCAATGTGAAAGTGTTGGATGCTCAGGGGAGAACAATCCGGGAATACAGCCTGGAAGCCGGCACCCGCAGCCATGTTATCGATGTGCAGGAACTTTCGGAAGGTCAGTACATGCTCGATATCAGAAATGGACGCAACAGTGCTGTCAAGCGTTTCGTCAAACTGAACTAAACAGCGTCGAACAAAATACGAAAGGGAAGGTTGCCAGGTGCAGCCTTCCCTTTTTTCATGCCTTGGGCAGCTTGGGAATAGGATTAACTTTGCAGCGCAATTACCACCATGATTATCGGACTTCCCAAAGAAATCAAGAACAACGAGAACCGCGTAGCCCTCACGCCTGCCGGTGTCTCTGAACTGGTAAAACACGGACACCAGGTGCATGTACAAACCAACGCCGGAACAGGCAGTGGTTTCAGCGATGAAGAATACGTGCAGGCCGGTGCCTCCATGCTTCCTTCCATCGAAGATGTATACGCCATCGCCGAAATGATCGTGAAGGTGAAAGAGCCGATCGAAAGCGAATACGCACTCATCAAATCCAACCAACTGCTCTTTACCTATTTCCACTTTGCCAGCCATGAACCGCTGACACATGCCATGATCCGCAGCAATGCGATCTGTCTGGCTTACGAAACCGTGGAAAAAGCCGACCGCAGCCTGCCATTGCTCGTTCCGATGAGCGAAGTGGCCGGACGCATGAGTGTGCAAAACGGCGCCAAATACCTCGAAGCGCCCATGGGCGGTCGTGGCATTCTTCTGGGCGGCGTACCCGGCGTAAAACCTGCTGAAGTACTCGTGCTCGGCGGTGGTATCGTTGGAACGCAAGCCGCAAAAATGGCTGCCGGTATGGGTGCCCAGGTTACAATCATGGATGTGAGCCTGCCGCGTCTGCGCCAACTCGACGATATCATGCCAGCCAACGTGCAGACTCAGTATTCGAATGAATACAACGTGCGCAACGCCATCAAAACAGCCGACCTCGTTATCGGCGGCGTGCTGATCCCAGGTGCAAAGGCTCCGAAGCTGATCACACGCGCCATGCTGCCCACCATGAAGAAAGGTTCTGTTATCGTGGATGTGGCCATCGACCAGGGTGGATGCTTTGAAACCAGCCGTCCGACCACACACGCCGAACCTACTTACGTAGTTGACGATGTAATCCACTATTGCGTGGCCAATATGCCCGGTGCGGTTCCCTACACCAGCACCCTGGCGCTCACCAACGCTACCCTGCCATATGCTGTAATGCTTGCCAATATGGGCTGGCAGGCGGCTTGCAAAGCAAGCGCTGAACTGAAGCTCGGACTGAACGTGGTTCACGGTAAAGTGGTATACAAAGGCGTAAGCGAAGCCTTCAATCTGCCTTATACACCGGTGGAAGAAGTGCTCGGTTAACTCAGACATCATTGAAATATCAGAGAAAAGGCCGCAGCGATTGCGGCCTTTTTTGTGCTGTAATTTTGCGGCTGTGTCAACGCCTTTGGTCAATTACCGCAGCTACGGAAACCCTGAGCATCCCACGCTTTTTATCTTGCATGGTATCTTCGGTATGTTGGATAACTGGCATTACGCTGCCGGCATCCTATCTGAACAATACCATGTTGTGAGTTTCGATGCCCGCAACCACGGCAAAAGCTTCCACGACCCTGACATGAACTTCGATGCGATGAGCGACGACTTATACCGTCTCATGGCGCACCTGGCCCTGGAAACAGCCGATATCATGGGGCACAGCATGGGTGGCAAAACGGTGATGCGTTTTGCGATGCAGCATCCGGAAAAGATTCGGAAGCTACTGGTGGTGGATATTGCGCCCAAAGCTTACCGCCCCGGTCATATTCCGTATTTCGATGCGTTCGGGCAGATACCGTTTGATCGGATTGAAACGCGTAAAGAGGCAGACGAAGCTTTCAGACATTACGCTCCCGATCCGGCGGTGCGGCAGTTCCTGCTGAAGAATCTGGAACCCTTGCCGGACGGTGGTTACAAGACAAAGTTCAACCTGGTGGCTTTGAAGGAAAGTTATCCGGAAATCATTGGGGCGCTGCAACTGGACAATGTCTTTGGCGGTCCGGCGCTGTTCATGTACGGCGAAAGATCCGGTTATGTCAAAGCGGAAGACCAGACCGAAATCTTGCAACATTTTCCTGCGGCCACTTTCAAGGGAATTGCCGATGCCGGGCATTGGGTGCATGCCGACCAGCCGGCTTTATTCCTGGAGGCTGTGCAACAGTTCCTCCGCAATTGATCAGAAATGAAGCTTCAATCAGCCGCGCAGATTGGAATTGTTCAGGATTGACTGAACTACCTGCCACCAGGCAACGGATTCTTCCATACGGCAGGTCGATGTTACGATGTACAGCACTCCGTTGTTAGTGAAGATGCGCCAATTCCAGTGCAGACCCAGGCTGGCCGCATCGGCATCAAAATCGATCGATTTCATGCCGCCGAAGGTGCCGAAGCTCGTGCTGCCCAATTCAATGTCTTTGAAGTATTCTTTGAGCATGGTCAGCATCTGATCGCGGATTTGGGTAAAGTCTTCATTTGAAGGCGCGCCCACCGGAGAAGGCATGTAGTTGAAATTTACATTTTCCCGGAACTCGTCAGTGCTGTCCTTGGGCAATGTCAGCAGGCTGAACTTTACACCCATAGGCCCTTCTTGGAATTCCCATGATTCGGGAACAGTCAGTTCCACCTGTTCAAATTTGATCGGTTTTAACGCTTCCGCACCTTGACCATTGGCGATTGAAACGAATAGAAAGCAGCACGCGGTGAGCAGCAGCTGTATGATTTTTTTATGCATGGGATTTGATGAAAAGCGAAATTGGGGGGGTGAACTTGTTTGCTTTGGAAGAATCAGAGGTCAAAAACACTGGTTCTTCTTTCTGCATGGTAACGGCGCAGGTTAAGCCAGAAGGCTGTAATCAGGTAGAAGATGAGCGGTGAGCCCAGCGCCAAGCAAGAAGTATAGACAAAGTAAAGCCGGATGCGCCGGGTACTGATGCCCATTTTTTCTCCGAGGAAGCTGCATACACCGAAGGCGGAGCGCTCAACTGCGTATTTAAGGAGACTCATGGATCGAATATACAACCTAAGCCGTTAACCTAATATTGCCCGGGCTTTAAAAGCTGCTAAAATGAAATAAAAAGGGCGCGCGGAATGCGCCGCGCCCCCTTTTTGTTCGTTCAAAACAAGAAAAACACAAAGCAGCATAAACACATAGGCTGGGTTTGTTAGCCCTAGTTCTTGAGCGCTTTCCCGATCAGATGTAAGACCAGGAACGGCGTATCGGCATTGGTTTCGACTACAACACTGCGGTCGAATGCGCCTTCATTCTCCATAACTACCTGCACCGGGAGGCTGAATTTCTCCCCCGGCTGTAAGACGCGCGGCTCGCAGGCCGGCGTGGTGCAACCGCAGGAACTGCCACATTTCACCAGTCGCAGGGGTTTGTTGTTCGGATTATGAAGTTCGAAAACATACCGGGCCGTATCGCCCACTGCGAAATCGGGCAGCACGACTGTTCGGCCTTGGGTAGCCACGAGGGCTGTAGCCTTGCGCAACGGAGTTTCCGGGCGCTGGCAGGCATTGAATGCCATCATTAAGACTGTAAAATAGAATAGCTTTTTCATGATTTGGATACTTTTCGTATGAGCATGCGTGGGTTGTTATACAGCACCAGCGGTTGGAGATTGTAATGGCCCACTTCCTTCAGTTTTCCGTCGCGCCCAAAAATGAGATGCATGGGATAACCGATGAATTGAATATGTTTACCCACCTGGTTGCTGGTGTCGAACCATAGTGGAAGGGTTTCGTTGAAGCGGCGAAACAACTTGCCGTGTTTGCCATAATTGGAATTGGGCCGTTTGCTGTAATTGGAATAGAGTGAAACCACTTTAACTCCTGTATCGCTCAGGAATTGGCGGCGGATGGCATCTATTTCCGGAAGTGACCTCAGACAAGCACCACAGCCTTCATTCCAGACATCGACGAAAACAACTTTCCCGCGGTAAGCATCGAGGTTGAGCGGTTTCAGATCCTCACCCTGCAGTTGCAGGTCGCTCAGCGCCAGGGGTGTTTTCACTTTGACATCGAGGGTATAAAGCCAGGATTCGTAATTCGGCCACAGAAAAAACCTATTGAAAGATATAAGAAACGAGGTGAGCAAGATTCCCCGGACAAAGAGCGTTCTGAGCCGCAGTTTGGGTTTGTACAACCAATATCCGAGGAAGATGGAAACAAAAGCTAAAACAATATCGGAGCCTTCCCAGATGATATCCGCATATATTTCTGTATAAATACTAAAACACAAAAGTATGTAAGGAAGCACCAAAGCAAGATAAACCAGAAACAAAGTACGGATGCGAAGATCAGGCGCCAGACGGGCAACCAAAATCCAACTTAATGCGGCGATAGATGCTATGATTCCACCCCTGTTTTCTACGCCGGTTCCCCGGGAAAATGCGATAGCAAGGCTTATTGCTATACTTGCCGGAATAATCCAAAGCAACTGTACTTTGTTTCTCATGGTTTATTTTCTAATTATTAATTAGTCATTCTCAAACAGGTGCACACATGCCATTGCACACGCTTCCCCACCACCAGCCGCAGTTTTTCTTTTGGAAGCAAGTTTTATCGATCGGGCAAATACCCTCTTTAATGGTTATAGAGGGGCTGGCAGAAATTGTATAGGACACATATGGACAAAATATAGTGCTTCCGGCTGTATGCGCGCATTCGCAGTCAATTGAAGGAACGTCGCCGCCGCCTGGACTGAAACCACCACCCACATTGGGTATCCCATCCATGCCATTATACTCTATATCCAGGCTGCTGACGATGTAGTAGATTTCTTCGGTACTGAATACATTGCGTGCTTCGGCCTCCCATTCTTTGAAGCGAACCGTGTTGAGCAGGGCCGCGTAGTCGGCGTCGGCAAACATGTTCTTTTCTTCATTCCAGGACTGCATGCGGCTGATCAGCTCGCTGCGTACCAGACTGTTGCCGAGTTGACGGAGCGCATGGCCGAAATGCTGACGCCAGGCATCCTGCTTTTCTTCGGCACTCAAGAGGCTGAAGACTTCACGCTGATCGTGCTGAACGGCAATGCTGTTCATCTGGGTAATCTTTGATTGGGTTTCTGCAGTGGCAGGTACCAAATCGACGTCCTTCTGACAGCTTGTCCAAAAGAGCATGGGCAAGGCCAGCAGGAACAGGGTTGATTTGAGTTGTTTGTTCATAAAAGAATTAAAAAGTATATTTTCCCTACTCTGTCTCGCTTTTCGGAAACGCGCTCCTGCATTCGCCTGCAGAAGAAGGCACACTACTGAAAGTGCTGTTGGTCAAAAGCCCGCGCGGTTCAGTACCTGCCTTTGACACTCACGAAGTTGAGAATAGTTCCTGAATGACGCAAATATTATGTAACAATTTTTGCTTGTAACGTTACACAAACGGATGTTTTTTTGTCAGCATTGCTTTACGGGGTTGTTACCCATCCATGAAGTTTCTGTAAGCTGCATATCCAAGTCATGCCCGCAGGCGATACTTGCAGCATGATGATAATCAGGGGACTTATCTTCCTATTATTGTTCCTTCCCGCGTGCACCGAAAAAAGCGGGATACTCCGGATTAAAGGTTCCGATACCGAGCTAAACGTGTCGGTGCTGCTCTTTGAGGCCCTCTACGAGACCAAACCGAATATGCGGATTTCGGTATCCGGTGGTGGCACCGGGCTGGGCATCGCAGCACTCATGAACAATCTGGCCGTTATTGCAAATGCTTCGCGCCCGATCAATGAAGAGGAATCAACTTTTCTCGCCGAAGCCGGGATTCCTATTGATACCTTTCTATTTGCTTGGGATGCACTTGCTTTCATAGTTCACCAGGACCTTCCCCTCGATACCCTAAGCGTCCAACAATTGGCAGCCATCTTTTCAGGTACTTCCGATAACTGGAGTCGATTCGGGCTGCCTGCGAAACCAATTACCATTTATGGCAGGCAGAATAACTCTGGAACACATGGCTACCTGCGGCAGCGACTCGGCATTGTTTTCAGTTCTGCTGCGCGCCAGATGAACGGCAATGCACAGATTATCGAGTCAGTCAAACAAGACGTTAGCGGAATCGGTTACGTCGGCGCGGGGTATGTGGTGCAAGAAGGAAAACTCACCGGTACGGGTTACAAAATACTTCACATAAAGCAGGGAAATACTCCAGCCAGCAGTCCGATGCGGGTTGAGAGTGTAACTAACGGAAGTTATCCCTTCCGCAGACCTCTATTCCAATACATCCAGCGGGAAGCACGAGAGGAAGTGGCTCCCTTAATCGAATTCCAGCGCAGTGCGAAAGGCGCTGCCATCCTCCGCGCCAACGGTTATTTCCCTTATCAGGACACCCTTTGATGAACGCCAAAAACAGAAACCGTTACGACCGACTGGCAACCTGGTTCTTCGGCATCAACGGCTGGATGGGCATCGCCATCTTGCTCGGGATTTTTGCCATGTTGGTGTACAATACGATTGCCTTCTTCGCCCGGGTGAGTCCGATGGATTTTATTACCAATACCCAATGGAATCCGGGAGCTGAAGGTCCGAAGGGCTTATACGGTCTGCTTCCATTGTTGATCAGCACCTTGCTTGTAACATTTGGCGCCATGCTTCTGGCTGTGCCGATTGGCATTGGCACGGCTGTGTTCATTTCAGAGTATACCAGTCCGCGGGTGAAGAATATCCTTAAACCGGCGGTTGAAATGCTGGCCGCCATCCCTTCAGTAGTAATTGGTTTTATCGGCATCGTCATTATCGGCCCGGGTATAGCCGGAACTTTTGGGTTGAGCAATGGTTTGAACGCCATGAACGGCGCCATCCTGCTGGCCATGATGGCCTTGCCCACCATCATAACCGTAGCTGAAGACGCATTGCATGCTGTTCCGGCCGACCTCAAAGAGGCCAGTTATGGCCTTGGCGCCGGGAAATGGACTACTTTATATCGGGTGGCCATTCCGGCGGCAAGACCGGGGATTATCGCAGGTGTCATGTTGGGCATGGGCCGCGCGATCGGCGAAACAATGACCGTGCTGATGGCAACCGGTAACGCCCTTTCGTTTCCAAGCGGTTTCTTTGATTCTGTAAGGACTATCACCGCCACAATCGCCATTGAACTGGGTGAAGTGCCGCATCAGACTACCCATTATTATGGATTGTTCGCCCTGGCATTGGTGCTATTCCTCATCACGCTTACAGTCAACAGCCTAGCCGATCGGATTTCACACCGCATCCGCCAATACCATTGACAACAAAGATGAAAGAGAAGAAACCCGACCTGCCGCTGATCCTACTGGCTTCATGCACCGCCATCGTTTGCGGCTTCCTGTTATTCATCCTTTTCCACATTTACAGCCAAGGTGCCGGTACGATCAACAGTCGATTTTTAACCGAATTACCCCGCAACGGTATGACGGAGGGCGGTATACTTCCCGCCATTGCCGGCACGATACTCCTCACCCTCATTACAGCCTGGTTTGCCGTTCCATTTGGTATTGCTGCAGCAGTTTATCTGAACGAATACGCCGGAGACAATCCGAGTACACGGCTCATCCGCGCAGCGGTGCGCAATCTTGCAGGCGTTCCATCTATTATTTACGGTCTGTTCGGTCTTGCATTGTTTGTTCAGGGAATGCATTTGGGCACTTCGCTTCTTTCGGCCGGTCTTACACTCGGGCTATTATCGCTTCCATACATTATTACGACCACAGAAGAAGCGCTGAAAACTGTTCCTAACTCCTTGCGCGAGGCTGCGATGGGATTGGGTGCCACACGTTTTGAAACCATCCGCGATATCGTGCTTCCGGCAGCGGTACCGGGGATACTTACCGGCGTAATTCTCAGTGTTGCAAGGGCTGCGGGCGAGACAGCTCCCATTCTGTTTACAGGCGCGGCGTTTTATATCACCGGATTACCGGTGCATCCCTTGCAGGAATTCATGGCTCTCCCCTATCATTTGTATATGCTTTCAACGCAACATCAGAGCATTGAAACGGTTCGTCCATTGGCTTACGGAACGGCGGTTGTACTGGTAAGTTTTGTATTCCTGCTGAATATTACCGCCAGCGTTTTGCGGAGTCGCTATCGTTCACAAATCCATTTATAAAATCACATGTCTGCAACGGCACAAATAAACCCGGCAGTTGAAGTAAAGAAACTCAACCTTTGGTTCGGAGAAAAACAGGTATTGAAGGACGTTTCCCTATTGGTTTTGCCGCATACTGTAACAGCGCTCATCGGGCCATCGGGATGCGGCAAATCGACCTTATTGCGGAGCATGAACCGAATGCATGACCTTTCTCCGGATGTAAGAATGGAGGGTTCGGTCTGGATCGACGGGGAATCTATTCTGGAATCACGCGTTCAGGTTACCTCGCTGCGCAGAAAGGTGGGCATGGTTTTTCAAAAACCGAATCCGTTCCCTAAATCCATTTTTGATAATATAGCCTACGGTTTGCACATCAACGGCGTGCGGAAAGAAGATATAGAGGCGCGGGTAATTTCTGCTTTGCAGCGCAGTTTTTTATGGGAAGAAGTGAAGGATAAACTGCAGCAACCAGCGCGGCGCTTATCAGGTGGTCAGCAGCAAAGGCTTTGCATAGCGCGGACCATTGCTGTGGAACCGGAAATCATATTGATGGATGAACCCTGTTCAGCGCTCGATCCTATCAGCACGGCTAAAATTGAAGAATTGATATTGGAATTGCGCAGTCGCTACACGATTGTCATGGTGACGCACAACATGCAGCAGGCACAGCGTGTGGCCGGCTTTACGGCCTTTATGTATATGGGTGAAATGATTGAATTCAACCTAACCGATAATATCTTCCATCAACCCGAAAAAGAGCTCACGCGCAACTATGTTGCGGGTAATTTCGGTTAAGCTTTCACGGTAGCGCGCATCATTTCCAAGGCCCTGGCTGTTGCACCCCTTCGCTGTTCGCAGAATAGGGCCGCTGCCTCTCCGGATTTTCTGCGCACATCTTCCTGACTGATCAGTTGCTGCAGGGTCTGGATAAAGGCTGATTCGTTGGCAGGCTGGAACACAAATCCCGCTTCCCGCCCGGCTGCGGCTTCCCAGAATTTTCCGGTATGGGGTCCGCAGAT
Source organism: Flavobacteriales bacterium (assembly GCA_947463435.1). Taxonomy (GTDB): domain Bacteria; phylum Bacteroidota; class Bacteroidia; order NS11-12g; family UBA955; genus REEB481. The sequence goes on from CANHTS010000012.1 coordinate 17,037, forward strand.
TATGGGCATGCCAAAAGCTGCAGCTTCCAGGATATTGTGTAGTCCGGTATTGCCGTAGGCGCCGCCAATCACCGCGACATGGCCATATTGGTAGAGGGATGCCAGCAATCCGATGCTATCTACCACGAGCACATGGATTCCCGGATCTCCGGGTGTATATTCTGACCAACGCGCCACACCCCAGAGGGCAAAGCGGGTGCATATTTCATCGACATGGCTGGCATCGACCTTATGGGGCACGATGAGCCATTTGGCGCCGCAAAGGCCGTGTTCTTTGATAAACGCTGCGATGAGCGCTTCTTCTTCTGGCCAGGAGCTGCCGGCAATGACGAGCAGCTCTTCCTGTCGGAAAGCCTCTGCAGCCGGAATCCGTTCCACTTTCAGGCGTGTTGCAGCCACGCGGTCGAAGCGTGTGTCTCCGGTACAGCACACCCTGGGCGCACCGCAAGCCATGAACCTTACGGCGGAGGGCTCATCCTGTGTGAAAATATGGCTGAACGCCGCCACCTCAGGAAACAGCGCTTTGCCGGGGAATTTGGATAGAAAATGGCCGTTCCGGAAAGTCGCCGCCAGCAAAAACGACGGAATCTGTTGTTTCCTGAAAGCCCTCAGATATCCAAACCAGAACTCGTATTTAACCCACACTACGGCCGCGGGTTTGAGTTGATCCAGCACCAGGCGGTTGTTGGCAGCGGTATCAGGAGGCAGGTAAAATACCAGATCTGCGAGCGGGGAATGTTTTCTGGCACGGAAGCCGGAAGGCGAAAAGAAGCTTACGGCAATGCGGACAGCGGGAACCTCTGCGCGCAATGCTTCCATCACCGGCACGGCCTGTTCAAACTCACCGAGGCTGGCGCAATGAAACCACCAAAGAGGCCGGGAAGGATCAGCTTCGAACGCACACAAGGCTTTGTTGCTTTCCCTCCATCCTTCAATCAACTCCTTCAGGCGCGTGTGGAAGCGCGTAAAGGGGGCAAGCAGCAGCAGGGCCAGATGAATGCAGAACCGGTAGGCAAAAAAAACCATCAGTTAAAGAATGCCTCGTCGTCGCGCTTCTTCCTGAAGACGGGTATCAACAATCCGCCTTTGAAGGAAAGGTAGTTATCGGCGCGTATACCGGTTTCCTTGGTCCGAAGCGGAAAGGTGTAGTCGCGGCGGCTTTCGGCAAAACCCTGTACGGCTTCAACTCCGAAAAAAACGCTGAGCCCGGTTTTCTGGTCTACATGCTGCAGCACGACGCTTTGACTAAGCGCCAGTCCATTGCTCAGTCGATCATAGCCGGCCTGATAAGGAGGATTCAGTTGGGGCAGGCTGCGCTCATCGTAGGAGAACTTTATTTTGTGTTGGATGAAGCCCATTCCCAATTGAAAATGCAAGCCGGAATGCGGATTGGAGGTAAAGGGAACGACGCGGCCGAGCTGCACTTGCCAATGGCTGCCCCGCATGTAACTGCGGACCAGGTGCAGCATACCGTTTTGGTCGATCGGAGAACCGCTTGGGCCGACCATATCGCCAAGCAGATTGGGCTCTTTCACTTGCCCGCCGAAGAAAGGCCGCAAGGTGCCGCCGATGGTCCATTGGGAGGTGAATTTATACCAGGCTCCGACGGCTATGCTGTTGAAATTACCAAAACGCACTTTCAGATCATCCATTGGCGTTTGAAAGCCAAAATCGAGGTGCATGGCAAAGACCGGTTTATCGGCGGTGCGTCCGGTGCGGTTGCGCGTCGGATCATCCTGCGCATGGAGCACGGTGGCCGATACCAGGAGGAACAGGAGGCTGAAGTGCTTTGGCATCTGGCAAATTTATTGATTCCCTGGGCTTCCGTTGCGCACGGAGATTTGTTTACCGCTGCCGCTGGTAAAATTCCCAATGACGCGGGCTTCGGGCGCTGTTTTTTGCAGCTTGTCGAGGACGGAAGGAAGTGCTTCAGGTGCAACGGCAATCAGGAGTCCGCCATTGGTTTGCGGATCGTTGAGGATACCGAATAGGTTCAGATCGGTGATTTCCATTTCGACTTCCTTTTCGAGTGCGTTCCAATTGCGCCAGGTGTTGTCGGGAAGGATACCTGCGGCGGCAAGGGCTCGTGCTTCCTGTATTACGGGGATGGAATCGGCGAATATTTCCGCGCTCAAATTGCTGCTGCGGGTCATTTCCGCCAGGTGTCCGAGGAGGCCAAAGCCCGTCACATCGGTCATGGCATGAACGGCGGATATTTCACCCAACCAGGCGCCTTCGGCATTGAGTCTTGCAGCGGTTTGTATCAACGCAGCATAACCCGCATCGTCGAGTTGCAGGCGCTTGTGCGCTGCAGCGAGTATTCCGGTTCCGAGGGCTTTGGTCAGCACAATGGCATCGCCTGCCTGAGCACCTGCATTGGTTTTGAGATTGCCTTCAGCCACGGCACCGGTAACACTGAGGCCGAACACTACTTCACCAATTTGAATCGAGTGGCCGCCGGCGAGTGGTATTCCGGCTTCGTCGCAGAGTGCGGCAGCTGCTTCCAGCATTTCACTTGCCCAGGCGTCGGGCAGGCCATCAGCAGGCCAGCCGAGCAGGGCATTCGCCATCACAGGTCGGCCGCCCATGGCGTAGACATCGCTTAAGGCATTGGCGGCCGCAATGCGACCAAAATCGGCTGCATGGCGCACGAGTGGGGTAAAGAAATCGGCTGTTTGCACAAGCAGTCCACCCGGGAAGGCCATGACAGAGGCATCATCGCGGGTTTCGTTGCCAACGCGCAATTGGGAATGGGTTCGCGGTTTCAATCCATTCAGGATTGCTTCCAACCGTGCGGGATGGATTTTGCAGCCGCAGCCACTCGCTTTGCTGAAGGAAAGCAGATCGGGAGTATCTGACATGTTGCAAAGTTCGCCGTGTAAGCTGTTCTTCGTATGGATAAACTTTACCGCACAATGCAGAAAGCTGAAGATCTGGCCAAACACTTGTCGCAAATCGTGGCCGAAGAACGGCAGAAAGGCGGCGCTGCAGGGTATTTCGCTGCTTTGTATCTGCGCATGACGCAAGCTGTGATTTCTGGTATTGCAGCAGGACGGTTCGAAGATGGCGCCCGGATGGAGTGCCTGATTCTGGTTTTTGGCGCCCGATATCTGGAAGCTTATAAACGCTACGAAGCTGGAATATCAGCCGGAAAAGCCTGGCAGGCTGCGTTTGAGGCGCATCGGCAAAACCGTGTCAGTATTATCCAGCATTTGCTTCTGGGGATCAACGTCCATATCAACCTGGATTTAGGCATTGCAGCAGGTGAAATAGCCCCGGGGCCGGCGATAGATGCATTGCGCAAGGATTTCGACACGATCAATGCAGTTATTGCCGGTTTGGTGGATGATATCCAGGAACGGCTTGGGAGCATGAGTTTTCCGATGCGCCTGTTGGATCGTCTGGCGGGAAAAGCAGATGAATCGGTAGCGAATTTTAGTATTCACGCCGCCAGAGCGGCATCATGGCAAGCCGCCACGGCTTATGCGCATGCGCAGCCGGGTGCAGAACGTGCTGCCTTGATTTCCGCCATAGACGAGACTGCATTTCAGCTCGCCAGACGCATTGCGAATCCGGGCTTGATTGCCAAACTGGTTTTGGTACCTGTGCGTTGGTTTGAGCCCGCTGATGTCGGGGCCAATATTGGGCGTCTGCTATAGAACGCTGAAGAATCTTAGTGAAGGCCATGAATAAAGAAAGGCCGTCCGATGGACAGCCTTTCGATTGAATCCGGAACAAAGTCCGGGATTGTTGTGTTAAGCGTTAAGAAGGCTTACATCATGCCGCCCATGCCGCCCATATCGGGACCATGGCTGTGGCCTTTGTCATCTTCCTTGATTTCGGCCAACACGCAGTCGGTTGTCAGGATCATACCGCCGATGGAAGCTGCGTTTTCGAGTGCTACGCGGCTCACCTTGGTAGGATCAATTACACCTGCGCTGATGAGGTTTTCGAATACCTCTGTGCGGGCATTGTAACCGAAATCGTTCTGACCTTCACGCACCTTCTGCACGATGATGCTGCCTTCGCCGCCGGCATTGGCAACAATCTGACGCAGGGGCTCTTCGAGGGCGCGCTTCACGATATGGATACCGGTTGTTTCGTCTTCGTTGTCGCCGTTCATGCCTTCGAGTGCGGCGATGGCGCGGATGAGGCTTACACCGCCGCCGGGCACGATACCTTCTTCAACGGCAGCGCGGGTTGCATGGAGTGCATCGTCAACACGGTCTTTCTTTTCCTTCATTTCCACTTCGGTGGCAGCACCGATGTAGAGAACGGCTACACCGCCACTCAGCTTGGCGAGACGCTCCTGGAGCTTTTCGCGGTCGTAGTCTGAAGTAGTCGCTTCGATCTGGGCTTTGATTTGATTCACACGGCCCACGATTTCTTCTTTAGCACCGGCACCATTCACAACGGTAGTGTTGTCTTTGTTGATGCTAATTTTCTCGGCGCGGCCAAGATCTTGCAGGGTAGCGTCTTCGAGACGACGGCCCTGTTCTTCACTGATCACGGTTCCACCAGTGAGGATGGCGATATCCTGGAGCATTTCCTTGCGGCGGTCGCCAAAACCCGGAGCCTTTACCGCTGCGATTTTGAGGGCGCCACGGATGCGGTTAACCACGAGTGTAGCAAGCGCTTCACCTTCAACATCTTCAGCGATGATGAGGAGAGGTTTGCCTGTCTGAACCACTTTCTCGAGTACGGGCAGCAGATCTTTCATGCTGCTTACTTTCTTGTCGTAGATGAGGATGTAAGCGTTTTCGAGTTCGGCTTCCATCTTCTCTGCGTTGGTTACGAAATAGGGGCTCAGGTAACCGCGGTCGAACTGCATACCTTCCACCACTTCCACAGTAGTATCGGTTCCTTTTGCTTCTTCCACAGTGATTACACCGTCTTTACCCACTTTCTTCATGGCTTCAGCGATGAGCTTACCGATGTAGTTGTCGTTGTTGGCAGAGATGGTAGCCACCTGTTCAATTTTCTGATGATCGTCGCCCACTTCACGGCTCATGCCTTTGAGAGCTTCAACGGCCATGATAACGGCTTTGTCGATACCGCGCTTGAGGTCCATCGGATTGGCACCGGCGGCCACGTTTTTCAGACCTGCGGTTACGATAGCTTGTGCAAGGACGGTAGCGGTAGTGGTTCCATCACCTGCCACATCGGCGGTTTTGCTTGCCACTTCCTTGAGCATCTGAGCGCCCATGTTCTCGATGGGATCTTTCAGCTCGATTTCTTTTGCTACAGTTACACCGTCTTTAGTCACTTGGGGTGCACCGAACTTCTTATCGATGACTACGTTGCGGCCTTTAGGGCCGAGCGTAACCTTCACGGCATTGGCAAGAGCGTCAACGCCTTTCTTCAGACCTTCGCGGGCCTGGATGTTGAAATGAATGGATTTAGCCATAATGTTTTTCTTTTTCAGGGGTTTCAGATGACAGCGAAGAGATCAGACTCGCGCATGATGAGATAGTCTTTGCCTTCGATGGTGATTTCTGTGCCAGCGTATTTGCCATACAGCACGTTATCGCCCACCTTCACGGTCATGGGTTCGTCTTTCTTACCGGCACCCACGGCTACGATTGTACCTTTTTGCGGTTTTTCCTTTGCGGTATCGGGGATGATGATACCACCTGCAGTTTTTTGTTCTGCGGCTGCGGGTTCTACTACAACCCGGTCGGCTAAAGGTTGAATCTTTACTGACATAGCTTTTTGGTTTTTGGTTTCGCGAGGCAATCTCCGAAAAGTATGCCATCCGTTTTTTCTGCCATTTTTTCTATCTTAGAATGAAAATTTGTCGCCAGTCGGACGGAATGGTAGACAAATTGTCAGTGAATCAGAATCGCAGTTATGGAACGTCTGCGGTCAGACTGGTTGACCGCGCTTTGGAATGATGAGGAATTGCCGTGTTACGAGTTTCTTGACTACATGCAGGGACTGTACAAGGATATGGAGGCCGGCAGGCCGTTTCCGCTGTGGTAAAATACCTATGTGGAGTGCGAGCGTATGAAACGCATGGCGGAAGCATTGGAGCGGGCCTAGCTCCTCACACCTGGAACATTTCAAGGCTTCGATCCATCTTGATGCGGATGCTGTTTATAGCAAACTTAACCCACTGTCAGGTATGCGCTTATCTGTTGAGTTGACTGTATAGACGATTTGGGGCAAAGCATACGGATCGATTGACAGGAATCAGTTCACGATTCTGACTGAATTCAGTACCTTGCGTGCCAATAACCAAAAGATAAAGCCATGTTAAAAAAATTACTATTCGGGTCGGCATTGTTGCTGACCGCGGGACTGCAGGCACAGTCGTATTATTACATTTCCAGTCTGCGGGCGGGTAATCCCGGCGGGCTGAATACGGAGAACGACCAGCAAAGCGATGCAAGCGGCGGTGGTTGGACAAAACTGATCGGGCAAGCTGCCAATCCGGTTTACACGAACAAGGTGGCAATTCCTTTTGCCTTCGAATTTGCCGGCAATGCTGTAACGCATTTGAAAGCAGCCACTTCCGGTTACATCACGTTCGATACTGGCGCTTCAGCGACCCCTGTTACAGGTCCTTTTGCACTTCCCAGCAGCAATCTGCCGAACCGCAGTGTCAGCATATGGGGCATGAGTGCATCGGGCAGTAACGACGGTATCTTCACCAAAACCTTCGGCACGGCCGGCAAGCGTCAATTCTGGATTAAGTTCTTTTCGATGAGCACGCCTGGCGATGCGGGCAACTCCTGGACCTATGCCAGTGTGGTGTTGGAAGAAGGTACGAACAACATTTACATCGTCATCCAGAATTGTCTGCAAGCGAACAACGCCTATGTGAGTCCGAAACACGCTCTTGGGATTCAGGTCAACGGCACGACAGCCTCTTCCGTAAAAGGTTCGCCGAACATTACGAATCAGCTCAGCGATGCCATTCCCGAAGACAACGACTTTTACCAGTTTGTATACGGCAATCAACCTGCCCGTGATGCGGCGGTATTGAGCCATAACCTTCCCAACTACCTTTCCCGCAGCGCTCCGCTTACCATGAAAGCCCGTGTGCGCAATCAGGGTTCGGCAGAGGTAAACTCGGTGACTTTGAATTACAGCATCAATGGTGGACCAGCAGTGAGCTTCAATGTAAGCGGACTTACAATGGCGAACAACGACATCAACGAGTTGACCCATACAACACCATGGCTTCCTTCAGCATCCGGCTGGGCGAACGTAAAGATATGGACCAGCAATCCGAACGGAGGTGCCGACGAGGTGCCGGCCAACGACACCCAAACGGCGCGTATCTATGTGTACGACAGCGCTGCTCCGCGCAAGGTGATGCATGAAGTGTTTTCTTCCTCCACTTGTCCGCCTTGCAACCCTGGCAACTTAGCATTGTCTGCGATATTTGATGCCCGTCCGGGTACTCATTGCGTTTTGAAGTATCAGTGTGACTTCCCTGGCACCGGCGATCCCTACTACACCACGGAAGTTGGTACCAAGCGCTCGTTTTACAGTGTAAACAGCGTGCCTGCTACAGTTCGCGATGGTCTTCCGGGTGTGAATCCGAACGGTGGATATACGATCGATGACTACGACGGTTTGCAGGCTAAGCCCAGTTTTGCGCGCATTAAAATCAATACTGCACAACTCAGCTGGAAGGGCAAGGTAGACTTCAATGTAACAATCACACCACTGGAAGATTACATGACCGGCTCAAACTGGCGCCTGATGGCAGCTATTTCTGAAAAGACCACTTTACGCAACGTTGAAACGAACGGTGAAACCGAGTTCCATCATGTGATGAAGAAAATGGTTCCTAGTCCGAATGGTACCGTCCTGAGCAATCTACAGAAAGGCGTAGCACAGTCATTCGACTTGAGCTATACTTTCCCTGACAAATACCGGTTGCCGAATACTGCAGCTGATCGCATCAACCTGGCGACAGAAACTACAGTAGAAGACTTCTGGGACCTGGAAGTAGTTGTATTCCTTCAGAACAACGCCACCAAAGAAGTAGTGCAAGCTGAATGGAAAGACGTTGCGTTCAATACCGGCCTTCCGGCTGAAGCTGATCCATTTGCTTTCAGCGTGTACCCTAATCCGGTGCGCGGTGTGATGCATGTTCGTTTGGAACAGGCCGCTAACCTTCAGGTTAAGGTTTTGGATGTGAACGGACGAGAATTGTATCGGAACCAGACACAAGGTGTACAACAGATCTCAACAGAAGGTTGGGCACCGGGTATTTATATGGTACAAGTGAGCAATGGAGAAAAGACAAGCCATCGCAAGGTGGTTGTGCAGTAAGAAGATTAAATGAAGATTTATAAGAGCCCATCCGTGTTTCGGATGGGCTTTTTAGTTTCAGAGCACCTTAAGCACCGCCTTCAAAATCAGATTAGTCTGAAGCCTCCACTATGTATGGAAGATTCCATGCCTTACTGACGAACAATGCGAACATTTGTTCAAGTTTTTGAAACCCACTGTAGCGGCGATTGGTGAGGTAGCAGAACTCGCCCACATAGTTCCGCATGTACCTTTTCCATACGTAGTGGTGAATGCCATCCAGGTTGCGCTTGGCGTTCACTTTCATGATCTCTGTATACCACAATTTCCCGCTATCCGGGTCATCTTCAA
>CANHTS010000013.1 GCA_947463435.1 Flavobacteriales bacterium
CTATCATTCGTCTTCTGGCACCTTTCCAATGCCACAAGGTCAGCTTGTTGGGGCGCGTTGCACGCCAACAACATTGCGCTGAGCGCAATAGCCCGAATCACTTTCCTGCAGCCTTGGCATGGTCTGCCAGGAACTGCTGCAGACCGATGTCCGTAAGCGGGTGCTTCAACAAGCCAAGAATTGCGCCAAGCGGACAAGTGGCCACATGCGCACCAGCCTCTGCTGCCTTCACAATATGCAAGGGATTCCGGATACTCGCTGCAAGGATCTGTGTTTCAAATGCCTGGATCGCGTAGATGTTGGCAATCTGCGAAATCAATTCCATGCCATCCCAGCTGATATCATCCACCCGGCCAATGAAGGGAGACAAGTATGTGGCACCCGCCTTCGCAGCCAAAATCGCCTGACCCGCACTGAATACCAACGTGCAGTTCGTGCGTATGCCATTGGCCGTAAACCAGCTGATCGCCTTGATGCCGTCCTGGATCATCGGTACCTTTACAACGATGTTCGGATGGAGAGCCGCCAGTTTTTTCCCTTCTTCAACCATGCCGGCGAAGTCGGTACTGATCACTTCGGCGCTCACCGGACCATCCACGATTTCACAAATAGCCCGGTAATGGCCGTTCACTGCTTCCTCTCCATGTATACCTTCCTTGGCCATGAGGGAGGGATTGGTTGTCACGCCGTCGAGTATGCCCAATGCATTGGCTTCGCGGATCTGGTCGAGGTTGGCGGTGTCGATGAAGAATTTCATAGGGTAAATGGTGCCGCAAAGATACCGGTCACCTCCACGCTTTTTGCACATTCACCCCACGCCATTAATCTGCATCATGCATTTCCGGTTCTTCCTGCCGATCCTTTCGGTGAGAACGGCACCAAACGCGGAATCCTGATCCTCGATGCCGGTGATATTGAAGCAGCCAAACCCTGGGTCGAAGCTGATTCGATGGTGAAGGCCTGACGACTTTCCTTCGAACTGCGCCCGTGGTGGACGGCCAAACAGGGAAGTTTCCGCTGATTCAGTGGCGGGTAAGTTCGATGTAGGCATGCGATCGAAAAGGTTCGCCGCGATACAATCCCCAAGCTTCGGCCGGCCCTTCCCAATACGTCATGAATGGCCATCGGAACGCCCGCAGCGTCATCACCGCATCTGCAATGCACGCTTTCATGCAAACTTTCAGGTCCATGCCCGGGATCCAAAGTTGCCAGATTTGCGGAAATTCCTTTCCTCCGGTCACTTTGTCGAGCGGTTCCGAGCCATGCAGCATCCAGCTTTCAGCGGGGTAGTAGCGAACAGCGCCATTTGGCCCTACCTCCGCTGCATGCAGGTAGTTCGTATCTCTTCTGTCGTCCCGGATACCAAAGACCATCAGCCGGAAACTGTCGTGGCCGAGGCTGATCCAGTTCCAGGAATATCGGCGTCCTGTGAGTTTCAATGTACTCCACTGGCGGTCAAACCAGCCACTGCCCGATACGTTGACAATGCCGTCACCCATACGCAGTTTACCCCGCCAGTCCAGCCACGGCATGCTCAGATAGCCAACCTGCTGCTTCCCGCAGCGCATGACGGCGTTTGGAGCCATCGGGACAGCTGTCGTGCCGGATTCTCCCAACAGTTCCAGTCCGAAGCTTGCTTCCTTCGCGCGGAGTTGCCAGGTTCGGCTTTGCAGGCTGAAGCCGATAGCGGGACCTTCTATGTCGGGAATGGCCTTGGTCGCAATGCGGAATTCGCGGCTCCTGTAAAAATGGTAGTGGCGGATGACAGTGTCATTTGCCAGATCGGCCAAGGCAGTGTTGCTCATCCAGATGGAGCGGAACGGAAAGGTGTAGCGCCGGAAGAGCGCCGTATGAAAAGCGTATTCCCTTCCGGAACTGTCATGCAAATGCCCGTTGAAATACCACCATTCCAGTGAATTTCGGGCAATAGGTTGCAGATGCTGCACGGTGTCTGCTTTTTGCAAAGCCTTCCTGTCAGCGTGAAACAGGCTATGGTGAACGCAGGAGCCGGACAGAGCAGCAATCACCAATACACCCGGCCAATGGCGCATACGGCTGCGTTAGCGGGACAAATACAAGATTCCACCTGCAGTCTCCAGTCCGGCCAGCACTTTCCCCGGTCGGATCCAAACCGCTGTCCAATGCAGCCAGCCGGGCCAGGGTTGTATGCGCTCCAGTCGGTAATAGCCGGTATGATTGCCTGAGGCGTGGCGAATGGTATCTATGGGAAGATGCGTAAGCGTGCAATTCAGCGGAGGGTCGGGAGTAAGCAGCGCCCCGTTCTGGCAATACACGCTAAAAAATGCGCCTCCCGAAATATCCGGTTGTATCTGCAGCAGGCTCCTGCCCTTTGGCAAGGGCTGTTTATGGCCGCCGTCGCCATCGCTGCTGAGCCCGATGTGGATATTCCCGTTCCCGTTTAGGTAGGTATAGGTAAACCAACGGCTTTCGGCCTCGGTGCGGCTGCGTTTCAAACCGTAGAACTGCGAAGTTTCGTAGATGCTTTTGTTTACCCGCGGCCCATCCAGTGCCAGGACCATCGAATCGCTGCCATCGGGAAGGTACAGTAAAAGATCCTGACGCGGGTTGCCGAACTGGCGCATGTCTGCTTCACTGATGTAAGCGTAATGCGTGTCCGTTGCACAGGCCGATACAAAGAAGATGGCGGAGGAAATCCAGACAGAGGCCTTCATCGCCCAAAGGTACAGTTTGCGAGGCTTGCGTCATCTCTGAGCGATTGTCATCAGAAATTTAAAATCATTGTACGCACAATTAACGGAAAGCGTTGTTCTTTGTTGCATGAAGAAGGCAGTAAGCAGAAAAGGATTTCTTGCACGCCTCGCGGCCGGTATTTCCGGTTTGGCCATTTTACCCCTGGCCGGCGCAGGACGGGCTTTCCGCAATGAAAACGAAACGATGGACGAGCAAACAGTAAAACAAACCCGCCCGCTCGGGTTTCAATGGGAAACCGCAGACCCTTTCCTCTTCTGCGTGCACCACGAAGATTTCTTCCCCAAAGGCAACGAAAACATGGGTCCTGCGGCATCCCTCGAAGGGCGCAGCATTGGCGACGATTTCATCATCAAAGACGGCTGGCGCATGTACCATGGCGATACCGTTCCCGGATTTCCCGGACACCCGCACCGCGGCTTTGAAACCATCACCGTGGTGCGGCGCGGACTCGTAGACCATGCCGATTCCATGGGCGCCGCCGGTCGCTACGGCAACGGCGATGTGCAATGGATGACGGCCGGCAAAGGTGTCCAGCATTCGGAGATGTTCCCGCTCCTGAGCAAAGAGCAGGACAATCCGCTCGAGCTCTTCCAGATCTGGCTGAACCTGCCCAAAAAGAATAAAATGGTCGACCCGCATTTCAAGATGCTCTGGGCTGAATCCATTCCGCGTTACCGCCATACCGATGCGCAAGGCAAGTTGGCTGAAGTGGAAGTAATTGCAGGCAGTTTGGCAGGTTTAACCGCGCCGGCGCCGCCACCCAATTCCTGGGCCGGTGATCCGCTGAACGGGGTGGCTCTGATGAATATTAGGCTCGAACCGGGTGCAGTGTTTGAATTTCCTGCCGCAGCCGAGGGACTGAACCGAACCCTGTATTGCTACCGCGGCAACGGACTGAAGATCAGCGGTACAGAAATCCCGCATTACCACGCGGCCGATGTCGTATCGCACCATGCGCTGAGAATTGAAGCCGGAGCCGACGAAGCACGGATTCTTGTCTTGCAGGGAAAGCCCATCAACGAGCCGGTTATCCAGTACGGTCCGTTCGTGATGAATACCCGCGACGAAATCCGCCAGGCCTTCGACGATTACCACGCTACCCGTTTCGGTGGCTGGCCCTGGCCCAAATACGGGCAGGTACACGGTCGCGACAAAGGGCGCTTCGCGAAGCATGCCGATGGCAAGCTGGAAGAGCCGGCCTGAATCAGCGCTTTATAAACGGCAACACCAAGGCCTCATTCCCGTGGTGCGCGGACAGGAAATAGGTCCCGGGTGCCAATGTGCTTACCGTTATGCTCCACTGAGCGGGATTGACCAGTTTCCTTTCAACCGGGATATTTCTTCCGTCTGCACTCCAGAGTTGCAGATCGGTAACCTCAGCTGTGGTATGTAATAGACGGAGATGCAGGATGTCGTCGGCAGGATTGGGAAACAACTCCACTTGTCTGTCTTTGTGCAGCCGCGAAATATGTGTGCTTGCAGCATCAGGGCCTTGTTGAAAGCCTTGCCCGACCTGTAAGTTGCCCCCGCTGAAGCCTCCGGTTACGGTCTCTCCGATAGTCCAGTCTGCCTGCAGGCTGCTGCTGCTGAAACTGCTGCCTCCGGACGCAATGACCGAACGGCTCAGGGTTTGTGCCCTCATTTGGCCGATGCCCGTGCCGAGCAGCAGGAGCAGGCTGTAGTGGATGATTAATTTTTTCATGGTTTCTGACGATTGCCTGTATCGGGTTTATGGTAGTGGATGCCCTGGGTTTCCGGTTTGCCATACAATTCCGGATTGAGGTATTTGCCTTTATCCTGAGGGCGTTTTTGTTCTTCCGGAACCACCGGATGCTGCAATGCCCAAGGGTCCTGCCGCACGCCGGTAACCTGCCAGCTCACCTTTACATTCGGCTTGTCGGATTGAATGACAAAGCGGTTCTCGCTTATTTCTTCCAGTACCCAAACCTGGGCCGGCTGCCCGATGGTGGTGAGCTGGTATCGGAACTCGCGGTTCAGCGTTTCGAAATAACCGGGAAGCAGGACTACCGCTTTGCCATCAGCATCGGTAACGATATTGCCGTTGTACACGTTCATCATATCCGGGCTTTCTACAAAACTGTGCACCAGGTATTTGTTTTCAGGATCCTGGGGATGGTCAATCCGGAAGGTGCCGGAAGATTTTGATAATACGCCCACTACCTGCACATTCCCGTTGAAGAAACCTGCATATTTGATTGTGGATGTGCTGCCGCCGGTGATGAAATTATAATTGGCATAACCGGTTGTGGTTTGTGTGGCCAGCGTTACTTCGTTGAACGTACCATAAACACGACTGGCCGGGTTTTGGGTTACTCGGTTATAAATGCCATAAGCACCGCCTTGTGCACGTGCGAGCCAGGAATAAATACCAAAGCCACTTCCGATCGTGCTGTCTATATTTTCGGCACACACTCCGATGGTGTAGGCTCCTTTTGCGGCCTTGCCATAAACACCAACGACATCACCGTTCGAAGTTCTGTTTGTGTTTGTAGCGATGCCCAGCACACCAATGGAGGAGCCGCTTGAATGACCCGCAACGTGCTGGCCTAAGATCGCAGCGCTGTTATCCGGCTTCAGACCTAAAGTAATAGCACTGAGCGGGTTGAATTCGCCTTCCAGGGCATGAAGTTTGGCCTGAGGCGATGTGCTGCCTATGCCGGTGAACCGGCTGTTATTGTTAAAAATATCATTTCCTGAAGCAGTCCAGACGCTGTGAATGGTATCGCCCGTGGTTAAAGTGATACCGCGTCCCTGCTTGTAGCGTATTTCATTAGACGGGAACCAAGCCGTTCCGTTCCACCGCAGTATCTGGTTGCCCGCAGCGCCGCCGGATGTAATTTGTGCCGGGGCTATGCTGCCGAAATACTTATTGGCCGTATCGGCGCGGTTGCTCAGCCCTGCCTCGCTGCTGTAGCCGGAGGTGGTACTGAAGTTCGCAGTATTGCTGAAGTTCGCGGTGATACTGGATTTGGCAACCCGGCTGCTGTCCGCAAGGCTGCTCCTGCCTGAACTGTTGCTGTGCAGGGAATATGGAACGCTGATTAACTGCTGCGTGCCCAGCTCTAAAAAACCACTGCCGCTGTTTGATTCTACTTTCAGGTTATAAACATCCTTTGACCAGTCTATGTCTGCAAGGTTCGCCGCAAATGTGGGTGTACCGGCTCCAATCCTGCATTGAACAATGCCCTGGCTGTTGCTGGTAAGTGCCTGGGTTTCCTCATACACTTTCAAGGTTCCTGCTGCGCCTTTGTAGATGCCAAGCCTCAGCGTGACGGCCTGATTGGCCAGTGCCTGGCCGCTGCCATTCCTCAGCGCTGCCTGATAGTTGATGAACTGCGGAGCCTGTCCGAATGCCATGGTGCAACCGAGGGCGGCCATGAAGAGGGTGAGGAGTTTTCGCACAGAACAAATTTTGACGAAAAAACCGGATATCGGATGATGGGAACGCTATTTTTGATTTTTTACAGGCGTTTTTTGTTTATATTTATTTAAATCGGTTTATTGCCTTTTTGGAATACTTTTAATTTTATTCAATCTTGCCTTGGATCAACAGCGCTGTTATGCCCGGATCCAGCAAGGTGCTGGTATCTCCGAGTTGTTCCGTTTCACCTTCGGCTATCTTCCGCAAAATCCTTCGCATAATCTTGCCGCTGCGCGTTTTAGGTAAACCGGGTACAAACTGAACCTTGTCAGGCCTTGCAATCTTTCCAATATGTTCCGTAACCGTTTCGAGGATGGTACCGCGCAGGTTCTCATCGCCTGCATCGCCGTCTTTTAATATGACATATGCATAGATACCCTGGCCTTTGATATCGTGTGGATAGCCTACCACAGCGCTCTCGGCAACCTGCGGATGGTGGTTGATGGCATTCTCGATTTCAGCCGTTCCGAGCCGGTGACCGCTCACATTGATCACGTCGTCGACCCGGCCGATGATGCGGTACATGCCTTTGGCATCCCTCCGGGCGCCATCGCCGGTAAAGTAATAGCCGGGGAAAGGCTTGAAATAGGTATCGACGCAGCGCTGATGGTCGCCAAATGTGGTGCGGATCATCGATGGCCAGGGAAAACGGATGGCCAATAATCCCTCGGCTTCCGGTTCCGTCAGTTCCTGACCGTCCGGACTCAGCAGAACGGGCAGGATACCCGGCAAAGGCAAGCCGGCATGGGCCGGTTTCTGGTCTGTCACACCCGCCATTCCGCTGATCATGATGCCGCCGGTTTCCGTCTGCCACCAGGTATCGACAATCGGACAACGCCCTTTCCCGATATGCGTGTGGTACCATTGCCAGGCTTCTTCATTGATCGGTTCGCCAACCGTGCCCAAAACCTTCAGGCTGTGCAAGTTGTGGCTGAGTACCGGGTCTTCCCCGAAGGTCATCAGGGCACGGATTGCCGTTGGGGCCGTGTACAGGTGTGTAACGCGGTACTTGTCGACTATCTGCCACAGCCTGCCCGGCCCGGGCCAGGTTGGAACGCCTTCGAACATCAATGTCGTGGCGCCATTCAGCAAGGCGCCGTACAACAAATAACTGTGGCCGGTTATCCAGCCGATATCGGCTGTGCAGAAGAAAACATCGCCGCTTTCGTACTGAAAAACATTGCGGAAGGTGTAGCCGGTGTAGACCATGTAGCCGCCGCAGCTGTGTACGACTCCTTTGGGTTTGCCTGTGCTGCCGCTGGTATACAGAATGAACAGCGGGTCTTCGCTTTCCATCGGCTCGGCCGGGCAGTCGTCGCCAACATGCAGGGCTTCTTCGTAATACCAATGGTCGCGGCCCACCTGCATCTCCACCGGCCATTGTGTGCGTTTGCTGACCAGCACGGTGTTTACACCCGGACATTCTTCCAGGGCTTCATCCACCACCGCTTTTACCGCCAGTTCCTTGTCGCCGCGGTACATGCCATCGCTGCAGAGCACCGCAACGGCCCCGGCATCGTTGATGCGATCGGCCAGGCTGCGCGCGCTGAAACCGGCGAACACCACGCTGTGAATCGCTCCGATGCGCGCACAGGCAAGTACTGCAATCGCCAGATCAGGTATCATGGGCATGTACAGGCACACGCGGTCGCCTTTGCCTACGCCCTGTCTTTTCAGCACATTCGCATAGCGGCCAACCCGGCTGTGGAGTTCCTTATAACTGATATGCTCAGGCTGCTCGCGCGGGTCGTTCCCTTCCCAGATAATGGCCGTGGTATCGCCCTTGTCTGCCAGGTGACGATCGATGCAGTTCTCGGTGATATTGAGCTTACCGCCCCGAAACCAGCTAACATCGTGGTGCTGGAAATCCCATTCCAGCACATGTTCCCAGTTTTCCTGCCACGTAAAGCCTGCCGCAATTTCAGCCCAAAAGGCTTTCGGATTGTCGGCTGCCAGTGCGCAGGCCGCCTCGTAGGCTTCCGCCGTTCGGATCCATGCTTTGCTCATCGCCTCGAAATTAATCTTAACCGGAGATAAGCGAAGCATGTACCTGATACCGACTGTGTATATTTGGCCACGTTTATCTTCTATGGTACGCACACCCGATTTCATTAATTCCTGGTTGCTCCAACTCCTGCGCCCTGCGCACGGTGAAGGCAAAATCATCAGCGCTTACCGCCGTGCTAAGGCCCTGCGCGAAATCCGTATTTCCGGCTTCGCACTCTTGCGCGACATGCTGTTCATCACCATCGGCGTTTTTTCGGCAGCACTCGGGCTCAAAGGATTTCTTCTGGCCAACCATTTCATCGACGGCGGCGCTACCGGTATCTCATTGCTCATTTCGATCCTGACCGGCACACCGCTCTACCTCCTGGTGCTTGTGATCAATATTCCGTTCGTCTTGCTGGGTTTTAAACTCATCGGCAAACGCTTCGCCATCAAGACAGCGGTAGCCATTGGTTTTCTCTCGCTGGTGGTCGGCGTGGTGAATTTCCCTGAAGTCACCCACGACAATCTGCTCATCGCATTTTTCGGCGGATTCTTCCTCGGCGCCGGCATCGGCATGGCCGTGCGGGGCGGCGCGGTAATCGACGGCACCGAAGTGCTGGCCATCTACCTGAGCAAGAAGTTCGGTACCACCATCGGCGACATCATTATCATCTTCAATATCTTCATCTTCTCCGCAGCGGCCTACTTCCTGGAGCCGGAAATCGCCTTGTATTCCATGATTACCTACCTCGCGGCTTCCAAAACGCTCGATTTCGTGATTGAAGGCATCGAAGAATACATCGGCGTCACCATCATCTCCGCCCGGCCCGATGAAATCAGGGAAATGGTAGTCAACGAAATGCAGAAAGGGGTTACCATCTACCAGGGCAAACGCGGTTACCTGCGCAACGGCGCTCCTTCTTACGATACCGAGATCATCTTCACCGTCATCACACGCCTGGAACTGAACAAGCTGAATTCAGAAGTGAACCGCATCGACCCCAATGCCTTCGTAGTGATGAGCAGCGTGAAAGACACCATCGGCGGCGTCATCAAAAAACGCCCGCACAAACATTAATGGCTGGAAACGCCGTAGGCACTATTTTTGTTCTACGCATATCATGAAGATGTTTCACATGGCTGCCATTCAAGCAAGACTGGGGGTAGGCTTGATCGGCTTGGCGCTGCTTGCAACGGCTTCCTGCCGCCACGATACTACCCAGGTGGCCGATGCCAATGTTCCTTGTGAACCCGGTGTAGTGTATTTCAAGAATGAGATTCTCCCGATTTTCCAGGGCAATTGCGCCTATGCCGGTTGCCATGGACAAGGTTCTGCCAAGGATTTTGTCAAATTGGACGATTACGCATCTATCATCCGATCGGGTATTAAACCTGGCAAGCCTGATGGTTCTAAGATTTACGAAGCCATCATCGAAACCAATCCGGATGACGTTATGCCGCCGCCTCCCGCAAAACTCACCACGGCGCAGATCGATCTCATCCGCCGTTGGATTGAACAAGGTGCTCTGAACAACGGATGTAAATCATGCGATACACTCAGTGTGACCTTTTCAGGGAATGTAAAACCAATGATCGACAATGCCTGCGGTTCCTGCCATAGTCCATCCCAGCGCCTGGACCTGTCTACCTGGCAGGCGGTAAAAACGGCAGCGGAAAGCGGCAAGCTGATGGGCGCCCTGGAGCATCGTCCCGGTTTCTTGCCTATGCCGCAGGGAACACCCAAATGGTCGGATTGTGAATTGGGAAAGGTGCGCACCTGGATCCGCGACGGTATGCCAAACAACTGAGAAGTATGTACAAGAAAATCAGGACCATGCTGCTGCCGAGCTTTGTATTGCTGTGTGCAGCGCTGCTGATGGAAGGCTGCTATTACGACAACGAAG
This sequence comes from Flavobacteriales bacterium, assembly GCA_947463435.1. GTDB lineage: Bacteria > Bacteroidota > Bacteroidia > NS11-12g > UBA955 > REEB481. Next base: position 10,069 of record CANHTS010000013.1, read on the forward strand.
ATTTTTTGTACGGGAAGGGAAGCGCCTGCGATACGAGTAACGTGCGTTACAGCGGACAAGTGCGGGCCATCCTCCAATCGAACTGCGTGGGCTGCCACAACATCAACCAGGCCAACGGAATGGTGCGGCTGGACGATCACGCTGCTGTACAGGCCCGTGCGCAAGACGGTTCACTCCTGGGCACCATACGCCACAATGCGCCCTATGTGCCCATGCCGCCCTCCGGCACCAAACTGAGCAATTGCGATATCGCCATCTTGCAGGCCTGGATCAACAAAGGCGCTCCCAATAACTGAAGCAGGCATGCAGAGATTCAAAGCATTCCTCCTCATCAGCGGTTTTGCAAGCGCTTCGGCCCTTTCAGGTCAGGATCCGGGACCGGCCTGGGAAGACGGGCCGGAGTTCCGCACCCGCGTTGCCACCCGCCTCATCAATACCCATGCGCCGGTTTTTCTCGGCAAGGGTGAATTCGACTTCCGCATCCTGCACCGCTTTGGTCCGCTCGATGGCGGCAGCAGCAGCTTCTTCGGCCTCGACCAGGCGCGCATGCGGATCTCACTGGATTACGGCGTCAACGACCGGCTGATGATAGGGCTCGGACGCAGCACTTTTCTGAAGGAATACGACGGTTTTCTGAAGTACCGCCTGGCCGATGAAAAAAAGAATAAAGCACTGAGCCTGGATTATGCCGCCGGAATTTACCTGAGCGGCCTGCGTTGGGCTGATCCCACCCGGAAGAACTTCTTTTCTTCCCGGCTGGCCTATGCCCATCAGTTGCTCCTGAGCCGCAGTTTCGCCAACCGCTTCCAATTGCAACTCACACCCGGGCTCTTGCACCGCAACCTCGTGGCCGGTCCGGATGAAAACAACGATCTGGCATACCTCGGCACCGGCGGACGCCTGCGCCTCAGCCAGCGCCTTACCCTGGTGGCTGATGCGCAATGGAAACTTGCCGGAAACATCCGCGGCGATTACACGAACCCAATCACCGCGGGCCTGGATATCCGCACCGGGGGCCATGTTTTCCAGCTCCATGTTTCCAACGCACCGGGTATGAACGAACGTGCGCATTTGCTGGATACCCGTTACGGTCAGGGCTGGCGTTTCGGCTTCAACCTCAGCCGCGTGTTCTGAGTTTTGTCAGAATCCGTTGGTTCAGTTTTTGTTAAGCGTAGAATGACAGGCCTTTCACAATAGTTTTCCCGTTTTTGATGTTCTTGCAAATAAACCCGAACGAACATGAGAACATTTGAAGAAATCAACAAAGAGCAAGTATCTGCATTCAGTTTTCCAGCCGGTGATGTTCTGATGGATCAGGAGCTTCGCAAATACCGACTGCGCGCGCTGCATCAGGCCACCAGTCTCGGCAACCTGGAAAGAGGCAAGGTGCGCATCCGTTTTGTGACTGCCGAAGGGCCGAAGGAAGTATTCACCACCATTTGGCACCACAGCGACGAGCACGTTGTCCTGAAAGGCGGGAAAGCCATTCCGGTGCGCAGTATCATCGAAGTGGTGCTCTGAAGCAGCCGGGAACTCAGGCCTGGGCTGCGGCGAGTGCTTCCCGATCGTCTTGTTCCTTTAACTGCTTGATTTGCTCCAGCGCATCGGGTACTACATCGCTGCAGATGGTGAGCAACTCGCCTTTGCGGGCAGTGCGCACTGCATGGTCGATGGCTTCGCTTTCCCTGGGGATGATTTCGCAGGGTATATCGGCGCTTCTGGAACGGATACCCTCCATCAGTAGCCCAATAATTTCCTCTGAACTGCGTCCCCGGTTGTTGCGGTCTTGACGGATGATGATGCGGTCGAACATTCCCGCGGCTATCACACCAAGATCCCGGATGTCTTCATCGCGGCGATCGCCCACACCGGCGATGATTCCGGTTTTGTACGACGCAGGCGTTGCTGCGAGGTAATCGCTCAACGCCTGGTAACCGGCTGAATTGTGCGCGTAGTCAACCAAGACGGTGAAGTGGCGGAACCGGAATTCGTTCATCCGGCCCGGAGTCTGAGTGGGAGAGGGGATGAAGGTTTCCAGCGCCAGCCGTATTTCCTCCAGCTTGGGTTCGCGCACATACACCGCCAGTACGGCAGCCAGGATATTGCTGATCATGAATCGCGCCCTGCCGCCCATGGTGAGCGGTATATCGCTGATTTTGGCTACACGGATTTTCCAGCCGCCTTTGTTGATGGTGATATAACCGTCTTCCGCCACGCAGGCCATACCGCCCTTGCGCAGCAAAGCCTGTACGTGGGCGTTCTGCGGGTCCATGCTGAACAGCGCAATATTGCAGTTCAGCTTGCGGCGCATGTTGTACACCATTTCATCCTCCGCATTGAGGATGGCATATCCGCCCTGCACCACGCTTTCAGGAACAACCGACTTCACACGCGCAAGGTCGTCCAATGTGTGAATGCCCTTCAGCCCGAGATGGTCGGCTGAGATATTGGTCACCACGGCCACATCGCATTTGGTATAACCCAGGCCGGCGCGGAGAATTCCGCCGCGCGCCGTTTCCAGCACAGCAAAATTGACCGTCGGGTCTTTCAAGACAAACTCTGCGCTCACCGGTCCGGTGCAATCACCGGTTTCTACCAGGCGGTTGTTGATATAAATGCCGTCGGTCGTGGTGAATCCGGTTTGGTAACCCATGGCCCTTACGATATGGGCGATGAGCCGTGTCGTTGTGGTCTTGCCATTGGTTCCGGTGACGGCGATGATGGGAATACGGCCTTCGGTTCCGGGCGGAAAGAGCATATCGACCACCGGTTCGGCCACATTGCGTGCAAGCCCTTCGGCCGGGTCGAGGTGCATGCGGAAGCCGGGCGCGGCATTCACTTCGATCACTGCAGCGCGGTTTTCGCGCATGGGAACGCTGATATCGGGCGTCATGAGGTCGATGCCGCAGATGTCCAGACCGATGATGCGTGCAATCCTTTCAGCCATAAATACATTGTGTGGATGGACGATATCGGTTACATCGGTACTGGTTCCGCCGGTGCTCAGGTTGGCCGTGGTTTTGAGGTACAGGATTTCCCCGTCGGGCAGAACGCTTTCGGTTGTCAATCCTTTTTCGGCCAGGATCTTTTCCGACATCGCATCGATTTCGATATAGGTCAGTACTTTTTCGTGCCCGTAGCCACGGCGCGGATCGCGGTTGGCGATCTCAACCAGTTCGGCGATGCTGTGTTTTCCGTCGCCGGTAACGCAAGCCGGTGTTCGCTTTGCGGCGGCAACGAACTTGTAGTTGATAACCAGGAGGCGGTGGTCGAAACCTTCAATGAACTGTTCCACCATCACCCAACGGCTGTATTTCTTGGCATCGTGGAAAGCCTGCAAGGCTTTTTCCATGGTTTCGATGTGGATGGTCGCGCCTTTGCCGTGGTTGCCGTCGCGCGGTTTAATGGCCAGCGGATAACCGAGTTTTTTTACGGCAGCCTGAAGGTCTTCTTCGTCAAAAACCAGGGCACCCTTGGGCACGGGAACGGCGGCTGCGTTGAGCAGATTCTTGGTTTCTTCCTTGTCGCAGGCAATGTCGACTGCAATATTGCTCGTAGTGCTGGCGATCGTCGCGCGGATGCGTTTCTGATGCACACCATAACCCAACTGCACCAGGCTGTGGCGGTTGAGGCGGATAAACGGTATATTCCGTCGCAGCGCTTCTTCCACAATGCTGCCGGTACTGGGCCCGAGGCGTTCGTTTTCGCGGATTTCGCGCAGTTCCTGTATGACCGGTGCGAGCTCGAAAGCCGCTCCGGAGATAAGGGCTTCTGCTGCCTCTACTGCGGCTTTGGCTGCATAGATGCCGGCTTTTTCTTCCATGTAGTCGAATACTACATGGTAAACGCCGTGCTCACCGGTGCCGCGGGTTCGTCCGAACCCGCAATCCATACCCGCAAGGGTTTGCAGTTCCAGTGCGATGTGTTCGATCACATGACCCATCCAGGTTCCCGAACGCACGCGGGAGAAAAAGCCACCCGGCACGCCTTCGCTGCAGCGGTGTTCGTACATGCCGGGGAACATGGCCTCCAGCCTTTCCGCAAAACCGCTGATCAGATTGGTCGGACTCTCTTCGAGTTCTTCCAGGTCAAGTTTCATGACGATCAGTTTATGGCGGCGGATAGACCAATAGTTGGGGCCTTTCATAGCCCGGATTTCAAGAATCTTCATGCGCGTGGGGTCGTTATGGGGTAAATATAGAACGGCCGCGGATAAATCCTAAATGAGCGGTTTGAAAAGGCGGGAAAAGAAAAAGCCGCAGCTTGGATACTAACTTTGCGGTATAGCAAATTATGAGCACAGTTGAAGAACACGTTGAATGTCTGATCATCGGTTCCGGACCTGCCGGTTACACCGCCGCCATTTACGCCGCCCGGGCCGACATGAAGCCCGTTATGTATGAAGGTTTACAGCCCGGCGGACAGCTTACCATCACCACCGATGTAGAGAATTATCCCGGCTTTCCGGATGGTGTCATGGGGCCTGAAATGATGGAATTGTTCAAGAAACAAGCCGCACGTCTGGGAACCGATATCCGCTTCGGCATGGTTACCAAGGTCGATTTCAGCAAGGGAAGCCCGCACCGCGTGATCGTTGACGATAGCCATGTGATCGTTGCCGAAACTGTGATCATTGCCACCGGCGCCAGTGCCAAATGGCTTGGCATTCCGAGTGAGCAGCGCCTCAACGGCAGCGGTGTGAGTGCCTGTGCCGTATGCGACGGATTCTTTTACCGCGGTCAGGATGTGGCCATCGTAGGTGCCGGCGATACAGCCTGCGAAGAAGCCAGCTACCTCGCGAAAATCTGTAGCAAGGTTTACATGCTCGTGCGCAAGGATCATTTCCGCGCCAGCAAAGCCATGCAGCACCGCGTAATGAATACGCCTAATATCGAAGTGCTGTTCAATACAGAAACCGACGAAATTCTCGGCGACCGGACTGTTGAAGGGCTTCGCGTGAAGAATTCTGTTTCAGGTGAAACCCGCGAAATGCCCATCAAAGGCTTTTTCGTAGCCATCGGTCACACCCCCAATACCGGCATTTTCCGCGACTATATCGATATGGATGAGCAGGGTTATATCAAGACCTTGCCGGATACTACCTATACCAATGTGGAAGGTGTTTTCTGCTGCGGCGATGCCCAGGACAAGGTATACCGCCAGGCCGTAACTGCTGCAGGCAGCGGATGCATGGCCGCTCTCGACGCTGAGCGCTGGCTGGGTGCACGCAAAGCCCAGGCAACAGCCTAAATCCATTGTTTATGCTGCAACGCGCACTGCTGGCTTTCGGATTGTTTTGGATGGGCGGTGTTCAGGCTCAGGTATACATTACCCAACCTGAACAACCGGTTCCGGCTTCGAATGAACCGTCACTGTCCATTCATCCCAAAGACCCGCTGCTGCGTTTTCTCGGCGGCAATGTCAACCTGGCCTGGATCAGCCGCGACGGTGGTGGAAGCTGGCAGAAGACGGATATTGCCTCGCCGCTTGGTTTTTACGGCGATCCGGTAACGTATATCACATCCGATGGCAAGTTGTACATCTGCCATCTGTCGCGCAATGCCAAGCTGAGCTGGCCACAATGGTTCGATCGCATTGTTTTCCAGCGCTCAGACGATGGTGGAACCACTTTCACCGGCGGCACGGGCATCGGTTTTACAGAAGGAAAGGTGCAGGATAAACCCTGGATGAGCGTCGACGAACGCAAGGGAAGTCCACATTTGAACCGGATTTATCTGTCATGGACGGAGTTCGACCGTTACAAAAGCGATAACCCGCGCGATTCAAGCCGCATACGTTTTGCTTACAGCGACAACCGGGGTGATACGTTTTCGTTACCCGTGGCAGTGAGCGACACTTCCGGTGATTGCCGGGATGGCGACAATACCATGGAAGGCGCCACCACGGCAGTCGGAAAGAATGGAAAGGTATTCATTGCCTGGGCAGGCAAGGGTAAAATCTTTTTTGACCAAAGCAACGATGGCGGCCTGACCTGGGGGAAAGATCGCGTTATCGCGCAGCAGCCCGGCGGCTGGGAACAGGATTTCAGTGGCATCATGCGCGCCAACAGCATGCCTTTTCTTACCTCTGATAAGAAAGGAGGCCTGCACTTGGTTTGGGGCGCCATGAACGGAACAGACTGCGATATCTTCTACAGCTATTCGCGCGACGAAGGTGCCACCTGGAGCCCGAAGCTGCGCATCAACCGCGATCCCGAAGGAAACGGGCTGGATCAGTATATGCCGCACATAACGGCAGATCCGATTAGTGGAAAGGTGTACATCTTGCATTACGACCGGCGCAATTCACCGGCGAATGTTTTCACCGACGTCTATATCACAGAGATAAAGTCGGGTAAGCCGGGTAAACAAGGCAGGCTGACACCGCAGGCATTTGCAGCACCCGGCAAGGAAGAGTTTTTCGGCGATTACATAGCTGTGGCAGCCACCAAAGGCCAGATAGGAGCGGCATGGACAACCTTGAATGCAGACCGGCAGGTTACGCTCGATGTGGCATCTTTCCGCACTTCGACCATTGGCAAGCTTCCGGCAACGCCCGTGAACGCATCCTTGAACCATTATGCCCCGAAAGGAAGCGACAGTTTGGTGCTGCATTACGTTTTTCCCGCCGCCAAAGGCTTCACTTTGAAACTTTACCGGCTCCGTGAACTCGTTTACACGCAGGGCTTCAACGATCTTAAAACGGCTGAAGGCGATATCGTGCTTCCGCGCAAACGCTTTCGCAACGGGCTTTACGAGGCGGTGATGGAATCGCCCAACGGCAGAATCGACTACCGTTTTTACCTCGAATAAGCGGTTTTCAAACTCCTTTGCTTTTTTGGTGTGGTCGCGCTTATTTTGCGCACCTTTCGCTTTATGGCCATTATCTCCAAGTTGCGCAATTCAGGCTGGGTAGTCATCGTCGTGGTGGTTGCCCTGGTACTCTTTGTTGTGAGCGATCTGCTCAACAGCGCGGGTCAGGGCTCAGGCCCGGCCGACAACACCGTTGCTATCATGAACGGACAACGCGTGAGCATTGACGAGTTCAATCAGCTCAACGAACAGAACGAGCGCAATTACCTGCAAAACACCGGTGACAAAGAGCTCACCGATCAGACGCGCGATTACATCCGCAATGCTACCTGGACACAACTGATTGAAAAGTATGTGACCCTGGAAGAGTATCACCGCGCCGGCTTCAGCATCGGCGATGCCGAATGGGAAGACCTCCTGCTCAGCAAAGAGCCACATGCACTGGTGAAACAGTATTTCGCAGACCAGAACGGAACTTTCAATCCGAGCAATGTGCGGAACTTCCTGGCCAACCAATATCAGAATGTTCCTGCCGCACAAGACTTCTTCAATAACCTGAAGAAACAGATTGAAAGCGAAGTGCTCCGCGAACGCTACCTTTCTTATATCAGCAAAACCCGCATTTACAGCACACCTTACCTCCGTCAGGATTATGTGAACAGCAATCGCACCGTGAAAGGCAAAGTTGTTTCACTGAGCATCAATACCATCCAGGACAAGGATATCAAAATTACGGATGCCGATCTCGAAGCTTACCTGAAAGAGCACAAGGAAGAGTTCAAACAGGAAGAATCGCGCGACCTGGACTATGTGGTATGGGATATTCTGCCCACAGCCGCTGATACGGCAGAAAATCTTCGCGCTGCCCAGACTGCAGCCGATAACTTCCGCAGCAACAAGCCTGACACCGCAGATGGCAGAACCGAAAAAGCCTGGAAACGCCCTTCTGACTTACCAGCTTCTGTTTCCGCCCAAATCATCGCCGCTCCGGCTGGTGAAGTGGTGGGTCCTGTTTACGGCGAAGGTTCATTCTACGTGTATGTAAAGGTGGATGAAAAAGTCGATTCGCTGAAGCACTACAATCTTGCGCACATCCTCATCAACCCCGACGGCGCCATGATTAGTGATTCCAATGCCGCACGCAACAAAGCCCAGCAGATTCTTGTGCAGGCAGTTGCAGGTGAAGATTTCGGAAAACTTGCCCAAGAAAACAGCGCGGACTATAATACTTCTTACAACAAAGGTGAGCTCGGATGGCGTTCTGCCACCGACCTCGAGGCGCTGTATGGCAGTGAATTTATCCGTTCAGCCGACCGCGCAGGGGCAGGCTCAGTTTTCATCACCCGCGGACGGAACGGTGGCTGGCATATCGTGAAGGCCGTTTCGCTGCCCAACGCCAGTCTGTACCGTTTTGCTTCTGTTAAACAAGACGTGCTGCCGGGCCGCGAAACCGTAGAAAACATTAGCAGCAAAAGCAATGCATTCCGCGCCGGTTTAGACGAATCCGATCCCAAGGCTTTCGATAAGCAAGTAGAGAAATTCAATCTTACACCCCGTGTTGCCGGCGACCTCAAGCCAGGCGACCGCGGTCTTCCCGGCGCTGAAACAGCCTCTGAAGTAATTCGCTGGGCGTTCGACGAAGGAACCGTTGAAAACACCATTTCTCCGGTATTCAATACCACGAACCGCCAGATTGTTGCCCGCATGACACTCGTGAAGAAAGAAGGTTATGCTTCGGTGAAAACCGCCCGTGCACGCATCGAACCGCTCGTGAAGAACCTGAAGAAAGGCGAAAAACTGCGCGACAAGATGCTGGAAGCCATGAAAGCAGCCAAGAGCATGGAAGAACTTGCCATCAAGCTTCAGACTGTTGCTCAGCCGATTGAAGACCAGAACTTCGCGGCCGGTAACCTTCCCTTCGTGGGCGCCGATTTTAAAATCATCGGTGTAGTGTTCGGTATGAAGGAGAAGGTAATGTCGCAACCGATTATCGGTACCACCAGTGTATCAGTAGTTTATATTGAAAAGGAAAACAAGGTGGAAGCCCCCAAAACCGGCCTTGACAGCCGCCGCATGATGCTCGACCTGCAAAACTCCAAGCAACAGACCGAAGCTTCGTTGGCTGAGTCTATGCGCAAGGCTGCCGGTATCAAAGATTTCCGCTACCGTTTCTTTTAAGTATACAAGGAATCAAGATCTTCCGGACCCCGTCTCTCAAAGGCGGGGTCTTTTTTTTGAAAACGATTGGGGGGAAACCTCCTGTTTACTGTATTCTATGGTGCAACCCTATGAAAGAGCATCTGCAATCGAACATCATTACCAAGCATCTGGCAGGTCTGACAAGCGCGGAAGAAGAGCGATTTATCAAGGAATGGCTCAGCAAGAATCCGCAGCATGCTGTTACTTACCAGGTGATCCGTAGTCGCTTCATGCAAGTTACGGCGAATGTGAATCTCGCGTCTCTCTGATCCGGAAATGAAGCAGGAAGATTACGCCAGGATAGCAGCCTGGTTGAGCAGGGAGGAAGGAGCAGAACAGCCTGAAGATATTTCAGGAGCTGAGCGCCGGGATGCCGAAAAGGCATGGGATTTAGCCGGGAATTACGTGTATCCGGACAGCGATGCCACGGCTTGGAATAAGTTCAGTGCGAAGCTTCAACCGACAAAACGGAAGAACATTGCCTTGACGTGGGTTCTTGGTGCCACGGCGGCAGCTGCTACTGTAGCTGCGGTGTATTTCAGCCTCTACTATAAACCACAATCCAACAGTCTGCCAAACGCGGCAGACGCGATGGTTTACTACAACAGCGCACTGGGCGAACGCAAAACCATCACCTTACCCGATGAAAGCCGTATAACCCTGAATGCGGGTTCAGGTTTATGGGTATTGCCCGATTACGGCGATAAGCAACGCGGCATCGAACTGAAAGGCGAAGCTTTTTTCGAGGTGCGTCCTGACAAGACACCTTTTGTGGTGAAGAGTCTGGCAGGTAGCATTAAAGTGCTTGGTACGCGATTCAACGCCGAAGCATACGGCAGTAACCTTAGCCTGCAAGTGGTTGAGGGCAGTGTGCAGTTGGAAGGCGCCGGACGTGCATTGGTCGTGCCTGCGGGCCGTGGCGGAATTGTTCAATCCGGTCGGGCACCACTTGCAGTGGAAGGCGATTCAACGGCCTGGGCATGGAAAAACGGACAGCTAAGCTTTCGAAACGCGCCCATTCCCGACGTAGTGGCCGAAATCGAACGGCATTATGGGGTAAGGGTGAGTTATCCCGTAAATCTGGCCCAGAAACGATACACCGGAACTTTCGATAAGCTCAGTTGCGCTCAGGTATTGGCTATCCTTTCGGCAGCCATGGGTAGCAGCTTCTCTGTTCAGCCGGCAGAATAAATTCCAGTTTTAGTTATCCTGCTTTTCCGGGCGCATCTGCGGGAAGAACAATACTTCCTGGATACTTTGTTGGCCCGTAAGCAGCATGGTCAGGCGATCAATTCCAATCCCGAGCCCGGCTGTCGGAGGCATGCCGTATTCAAGGGCACGCAGGAAGTCGTGATCCATAGCCATGGCTTCATCGTCGCCTTTCTCTGCCAGTTTCAATTGTTCTTCAAAACGTTCATACTGATCGATCGGGTCGTTCAGCTCGGTATAGGCATTGGCAACTTCCTTCCCGTTCACATAGAGTTCAAAACGCTCTACCAGCCCGGCTTTATCGCGGTGTTTTTTGGTGAGCGGACTCAATTCAAGTGGATAATCCAGGATGAAGGTTGGCTGTACCAGGTGTTTTTCAACTTTCTCGCTGAATATTTCGTCAATGATTTTCCCGGCACCCATGGATGGTTCGGTTTCAATACCCAGTTTATGAGCCAGTTGGCGTAATCCATCTTCATCCAAACCGGCAATATCTGCACCTGCATATTGCTGGATGGCATCGTGCATACTCAGGCGGGCATAGGGGCGCGCCAAAGAGATTTTCTGACCTGCCACTTCAATCTCCGAGCTGCCGCAAACGTCTACCGCAGCTTTTTCGATCATTTCCTCCGTAAAGTCCATCATCCAGTGATAGTCTTTATAGGCGACATAGATTTCGAGCCCGGTGAATTCAGGGTTATGGGTTCGGTCCATTCCTTCATTCCTGAAGTTCTTGGCAAATTCATAAACACCTTCAAACCCGCCGACGATCAGCCTTTTCAAATACAATTCATTGGCGATCCGCAGGTACAGCGGCATATCGAGGGTATTGTGATGGGTCACAAAAGGCCGTGCGGCCGCGCCACCGTGAACGGGTTGTAAAACGGGCGTTTCCACTTCCAGGTAACCGCGGCTGTTGAACAGGTCGCGCATGCTTTGGATGATGCGTGTGCGTTTGATGAAGATATCGCGCACCTGAGGGTTCACAATCAGATCGACATAACGCATGCGATATCGTGCTTCCGGATCGGTGAAGGCATCGTACACCACACCATCTTTTTCCTTGGGCAGCGGCAGCGGGTTGAGGCATTTGCTCAGCAGGCGCAGGCTGGTAACGTGGATAGAGATTTCACCGGTCTGGGTTGTGAATACATGGCCTTCCACAGCGATGATATCACCGATGTCCAGGAGTTTTTTAAATACCTCGTTGTACAGGGTTTTGTCATCGCCTGGACAGATTTCATCCCGGTTCACATACAACTGAATGCGGCCGGTGGCATCGAGCAGGTCGCAAAAGGACGCTTTACCCATAATCCGCCTGGTCATCATTCTGCCGGCAATCCGTACTTGTTTATACGCAAGTTTGTTATTCTCGTAATGGGTGTGGATTTCTGTGGCGGTAACATTCACGTCGAATCCTTCGGCAGGAAAGGGGTCTACACCCAATTCGCGAAGTTTTTGCAACGACTGTCGCCGCAAGAGCTGCTGTTCGTTCAGTTCCATGTAAAAGCCTGCAAATATAAGCAGGCAGAGGCCCTGGCTTCCGCTTATCGCGTCCGTGCTGTAACTTCGTATCGAATGAAGGGAAGGGGCATTGCTTTGTGCTTGTTGTTCGGGCTGTTTGGCCTGACCCTTTCCGGGCAGTTAAATTATATCCCGAACAAGGGCCAATGGGGCCATGGGGCTGCATTTCATGCCCGACTCGGGTATGGTGGACTCTTTGCCGAAGCGTCTGGTTACACGCTTAATTTGTTGCATCCGGCCGATCACGCGGCTGCCATGGATCATTTCCACCACCACAAAAGTTTTGACACGGTTTTTCAGGTCCGGCGTCATGCTATCCGCATGCGGGCGCTCGGGGCGAATGCTGTTCTTCCCCAAGGCTTGTATCCGGGCAATTCAAGGTTTCATTACTATCTCGGCAACGAAGCGTCCAAATGGGCGACCAATTTGCCGGCTTACAGCGCCCTGAAATGGGAAAATGTGTATGCCGGATGTCATTTGTTGATGGAATCGGACGGCGCCATGCCAAAGACTACCTGGATACTTGAACCAGGCTCAGATCCGGATCAGCTCCGCATGCAATGGGAAGGTGCCGATTCGCTTTGGACGGATGAAGCCGGACGTTTTCATATCCAAACCACAGCCGGCGACATGCTGGAAAGCAGACCGCTGGCTTACCAGGTGTCGGGAAAAGACACGCAATATGTAGCCTGTCATTTCGTGTTGAACAATGGCATCCTGCAATTCCGGCCGGGCTCCTACAATCCACGCCGCACCTTGTGGATCGATCCCGTGCTTGTATTCAGCACCTACAGCGGTTCACGGGGCGATAACTTTGGGTTTACGGCCACATACGACGACAATGGCCATTTTTACTCGGGCGGAATCGTAGACAATGCCGAAGGTGAATATCCGGTGACGACCGGAGCGTATCAAACGGTCTACGGGGGAGGCGTCGGAATTACGCCCGCTAACCTGGCTTCCGACGTGGCGATCAGCAAGTACAGTCCGGACGGGAAACAGCTGCTATATGCCACGTATATTGGCGGCAACAACGATGAGTATCCGCACAGTCTGGTAGTTGACCGCAGCGGTAACCTTTTTGTGCTTGGAACAACGGCCAGCCAGAATTTTCCGGCTAAAGACGGTTACGATACCACCTTCAACGGAGGCAACTTTGATATTTTCGTCTTTAAGATGAGTCCGGATGGTGCCGCACGGCTGGGAGGTACATTTTACGGCGGCAGTGCGCGCGACGGATTGGTTGCCGGAGCCTTGCGTCACAATTACGCCGACGATTTCAGGGGTGATATCTATACCGACGATACCGGCACTGTGTACATTGCGACCTGCACACAGAGCAACAACGTGCCAATAACGGCCGGAGCTTTTCAGTCAGCTTCAGGCGGGGGGCTTGATGCCTTGGTTTTGTCGTTCGACAGCAGTCTCCAACGCCTGCGCTGGAGTACCTATCTGGGCCGCAGCGGATCCGATGCGGCATACAGCGTCAAACTCGACAGCAAAGGCAAGCTATGGGTAGCTGGCGGAACTACGAGCAACAACCTCAACATGGTTGGTTCAGGTTATCAGACCGGATATGGAGGAGGTACTGCAGATGGTTGGATAGCCTGCATGCGCCCGGATAGCGGCCAGTTAATTAAAACCAGTTACTTCGGAACATCGGATTACGACCAGGTTTACTTTCTGGATACCGATGTAGACGATCAGATTTACGCCATGGGCCAGACCATGGGTGCCATGACGCGCACGCCCGGAACGTTCGGACAAAACAATATGGGCCAGTTTATTTGTCGCCTCAACAATACACTCGATACTTTACAATTGCTGACCACCTTTGGAAGCGTCGCCCGAACTGCCCAGCTTTGTCCCTCAGCTTTTATGGTTGATTACTGTTACAATATTTATGTCAGCGGCTGGGGTTCAAATATTCCGCCCAATTCCCAGAGCACCACAAGTGGCCTGATTGTTACCCCAAATGCGCTGCAGTCGACTACAGACGGTGCCGATTTCTATCTGTACGTACTTGGCCGCGACGCCAAGACATTGCAGTATGCAACGTTTTTTGGCGGAACGCAAAGCGACGACCACGTGGATGGCGGAACCAGCAGGTTTGATAAATCCGGAATCATCTACCAAAGTGTCTGTGCCAGTTGTCCGGATGCACCTCCCGGGCTGAACGATTTCCCCATTACTCCCGGCGTGGTATTCCCGACCAATGTCAGCTACCGATGTTCCAATGCATCGTTCAAGATAGATTTTCAAATCACTTATGCGGTGCGGGCTGATTTCGATTTCACGCCCAAGGGCGGCTGCGCGCCGAAATTGGTCCAGTTTACCAATCAAAGCCGCAATGCCCGCCGCTTCAGGTGGGATTTCGGTGACGGACAAGGATCGACCCAGCGCGATCCGCAGCACCGCTACAGCAAAGGTGGAACCTATCGGATTGTCTTGTACAGCATTGATTCAGCCAGCTGCAATGTGACCGACAGCGCAGTTAAGTTTTTGCGACTGACGGATGGCCCGGAAGTGCGAATCGGAACTTTTTCAGAGCCCTGTTCGCAGGAGGTTTTTCTGGAAGCAGCTGGAACGGAGTTGCAGCCGCCGGTTTGGTATTTCCCCAATGGAGACAGTGTAACCGGCTTCAAATTCCGGTGGATATTCCCCAAAGGCCAGACCGATATCAGGGTTGTAACCCGAGGTTTGAATGCAATATGTATTGACACGCAGCTATTGCGGATCAATATGCTCACAGATTCCAGCGGCAATTTGGAGGTTCCGAATACTTTTACGCCCAATGGGGATGGTTTCAATGATTGCTATCGCTTCGGAGGCATCAGCAGCGACTGCGATGAAATTGAGTGGTTTGTTTACAACCGCTGGGGTCAGTTAGTTTTCACAACGCGCGAAGTATCCGACTGCTGGAATGGGCGCGATCGCAATATTGGCGGTGAATTGCCGGAAGGCGTGTATTATTATCTGTTCAAGCGTACGCGGTTGGATGGTGGGTTTGAACAGAACCATGGGACTATCCATTTGATCCGATAGACGGGCATCGGATTTCGCAGGGGTTTCTGCTTCCGTGATTTGGCATAGGTGCCGGTGGGTGAGTGGTGCTGGTTATTGACATGGTGTAATGGCCGGAATGTAGATCTGGATTGGATTTGCGCGTTTTCAGGTGCAACTTTCCGTACACTCGGTTGGGGTGGAAGGCTGGAGTGGCGTGAGGGTTTTAAAGGGCTTTTTGAAGGCATCGTCGCAAACCCTTGCCGAGCCTGGAGAAATTCAGGTGCAACTTTCCGTACACTCGGTTGGGGTGGAAGGCTGGAGTGGCGTGAGGGTTTTAAAGGGCTTTTTGAAGGCATCGTCGCAAACCCTTGCCAGGTCTGAAG
>CANHTS010000014.1 GCA_947463435.1 Flavobacteriales bacterium
ACCTTTGCACGCGGATTCATGCCCGAGGTGCGCGTTTATACAGAACCCGGTTGCGTGAGCACCAGCACTGCGGTTCAGACCATTACAGTTAACCCTCGTCCTATCGGAGCAGAAGCTGCGAAGTCAACTCCTTTCAAAACCACCCGGCCAAATACGCTTGGCTTGCAAGGTGATCCCGATATCGTCGCGAATCCCGATACCATCTCGCATACACTCACTCCGCCCACCGGTTACAGCAACAGCGACCACGGTTCACGCTGGAACATTATCGGAATCAGCGTTACTACCCGCAACGGTTTCATGGTTCCTAGCGGAAACTACAGGGCTGTGGTTCCTTCTGGTTCTTCTCCCGCCAAATTCTGGTTCTTCCCGGATAAAAACCTGACTGACTCGCTGATCGCCGCACGCATTACCTTCCAGGACAACATCGGTTACAATTGCGACAGCACCGTAACCCGCTGGATCCGCGTTGCTCCCAGGGCAGATGTTGATTTCAAGTTCAGCACCCCTACCTGCGATGGCGAAGATGTACTGTTTGAAAACTTGTCGACTGTTACTTCCGGCGGCATGAATTACAAATGGTACTTTGGCGATGGTGATTCCAGCGATGCCAAGAACCCTGTACATCGCTACGCCGGGCATGGCAGCTACAATTGCCGTCTGGTAGTAACTACCGATCCATACGAATACGTAACCAGCAAGACGATCACCGTGAATGTGACCGAAATTCCCAAGGTTAACTTCACCCGCAACAATGCCTGTGCCGGCGGCTCTACCCAATTCACCAATACAACCACTTACGGTGGTGCCGGAACGGTGACTTTTGATTGGGATTTTGGAGACGGTGTGGGTAAATCGACACAACGCAATCCCGCATATAAGTACACCCGCACTGGAGGATATCCGGTTACCCTGAAGGCCACCGTGAACGGTTGCTCCAACAGCATCACCAAGAACACGTACCTCTTCGATCGCCCTGTGGCAGCCTACGATTTACCCGCCGGTAAGAATTGCGCGCGTGAAGGCCTTGCATTCAACAATAAGTCCAGCATTGCCAACGGCCGCGCAGGTAACCTGTGGGACTTCGGTGATGGCACCATCGGTACGGTTGAAGATCCGATTCACAACTACGCCACCAATGGTAGCTACAGTGTACGTCTGATCTCTATCTCTGAATTCGGTTGCGCCGATACAGTGACCAGGACCCTGGTAGTTAACGAAAAGCCTACAGCCAGCTTTACATTCGGTCAGGTTTGTCTGAATCGCCCCGTACTTTTCTCCAACACTTCCCAGCATAGCATGGGCCTCAATCCTCAGTACTTCTGGCGCTTCAGCGATGGTCAAACCAGCGCTACCCGCGATGCCAGCCGCACTTGGAATGTTCCCAGCCCCCGTACTGTGACCTTGGCTGTGATTCCTTTCAACGGCTGCGTTGACAGTGTATCTGCAACCGTTGTTCCCGGTATCCTGCCCGATCTTAACTTCTCTACCCAGGACGCTTGCTCCGGTCAGGAAGTGAACCTCGCCAACTTTACCACTGCACCCCAGGGTAACGTAGTGTACGATTGGGATTTCGGTAACGGTAACACTTCCACCCAGCGCGTTCCCAAGCCTGTTTACAATGTGAGCACTACGCGTACCTACAACGTAAAACTCAAGGCTCAGGTACTCGGTGGCTGCATGGATTCACTTGTGAAGACCGTGACCATCTTTGAATTGCCCAAGTGCGATTTCACCATCAGCGATATCTACAAACCCGGACACCGTGCATTCGGCTTCAATCCTTCAGTTACCAACTATCCTTACTATCGTTGGACATTTGGTGAAGGTGGAAACAGCAATGCTGCCAATGCCGAGTACCAGTACACTTACGACGGTCCGTTCACTGTAACCCTTACTGCACGCAATGCTGTAGGTTGCGAATGCTCTTCAACCCGTCAGATCAATGTGCTGAATTTGGGTGTAGCCGATCTGAATGGTCAGACCATCCGCTTCTATCCGAACCCTGCCAGCGAGTTGCTGAATGTGGACATGGATGTACGCGGTAAAGCCAGCATCAGCCTTATCGACGCTTCAGGACGCACCGTATTGGTGCGCAGCCTCGACGCTTCCAAGGCTGTGAATGTATCCGGTCTGCCTGCAGGTGTTTACCAGGCGATGGTGCAGATGGAAGGGGCTACAGCCTCTGCCCGCATCGTGATCAGCCGCTGATAAGCATTTCTTAATAAGTCAAAAAAAGGGCGCCTTCGGGTGCCCTTTTTTATGCCCGCTGCTCCGGTTGTAATTTTACGGCGCAATGAAAGCGCTACTGCTTTATAACCTGAGATATGATGCCTGGGCCAACGCAGCATTTGCCAGTGCATTGCAGAATCAGGAAATGGCTGCTGCAGTTCCAAAAGCGGCTTCGTGGATGTCGCATATTTTGTTGGCTTCCCGTATCTGGGCCGAAAGGGTTGACGGTCTTTCGCTTATGCGCAATGCCTGGCAGGCGCTTGATCCGTATTCATACGCCGAAATTATCCGGGAAAATTTGCAGCGATGGGAGCGCTTGCTGGAACCCGAAGCCGACCGTTGCGACAGGGTCATTGCCTACCAGAATCTGCAAGGACTTCAGTTTGAAACCCCTTTGTATCAGATTACCACACATCTAACCCATCACGGAGCCTATCACCGCGGACAAATGGCCAGCGCAATGAAGGAAGCCGGATTAGAGATACCGGCAACCGATGCCATTCTGTATGCCCGATTGTTGTAACATCACGAACTATGGAAATGGATGATATACACCGCCTGCGCCTGGATTACCGCAAAGGTGAACTCGACTTGCGCGATTTGCCGGAAGATCCCATCCGCGCATTTAGCTTCTGGTTTGAAGAAGCCATGTTGCATTGCCAGGAGCCAAACGCCATGTGCCTGGCTACTGCCGACCGGGAAGGCAGGCCATCTGCCCGTATGGTACTGTTGAAGGGGCTTGATCGCGGCGGTTTTGTATTCTTTACCAATTACCTCAGTCGCAAAGGCCTGGAGATAGATGCCAATCCGCATGCTGCCCTGGTGTTCTATTGGGAAGCATTGGAACGTCAGGTGCGCGTAGAAGGCTTGCTCAGCCGCTTGAGTCCGGAGGAAAACGATGCCTATTTCCACAGCCGGCCACACGGCAGCCAAATCGGTGCCTGGGCCAGCATGCAAACCAGGGAGGTGGAATCGAGGGAGGTTTTGGAACAGCAACTCGCAGCTTACACGGCGCAGTATCCGGAAGGTCAGGTGCCTCGGCCACCGCATTGGGGCGGATTTCATCTGAAGCCCTCTTGCATCGAGTTCTGGCAGGGCAGGAGCAACCGCCTGCACGATCGCATCCAGTTCCGCCTCCCTGAACATGGGCAAGGATGGGAGAGGGCAAGGCTTTCGCCCTGATTGCCCTGCCTTCCTAAACTTCAGCCGGCGGCTAAGGGATAAACAGATTGTTTGTATTCACTGCCGGTTGCTGCATGAAGGATTGCTGCTCGTATAAATTTTTGTACGTTTGAAGCAGAGTTCACTATGAGTCATCAACTGTTAAAAGGAAAAAGAGGCATCATCTTCGGTGCGCTCGACGAGAAATCCATCGCCTGGAAAACGGCGCAGGTATGCCATGCTGAAGGCGCGGTATTCACCTTGACCAATGCACCTATTGCTCTGCGGATGGGTGCCATCAATCAACTGGCAGAGGAGTGCGGCGGCGCGAAAGTGATTCCGGCTGATGTTACCAGCGAGGAAGATCTGAACAAGCTCATTGCTGAAAGCATGGAAGTACTCGGCGGAAAACTCGATTTCGTGCTGCACAGCGTCGGCATGAGCCTGAATGTGCGCAAGAAAAATCCGTACACCGATCTGAATTACGATTTCATGCACAAAACGCTGGATATCAGCGCCATTTCGTTCCATCGCCTCATGCAATTGCTCATGAAGCAGGATGCCATGAACGAATGGGGCAGCATTGTGGCTTTGACCTACATCGCAGCGCAACGCGTGTTCCCTGATTACAATGAGATGGCCGAGGCCAAAGCATTGCTGGAATCGTTCGCACGCAGCTTCGGCTACCACTATGGCAAATCGAAGAAAGTGCGCGTAAATACCATTTCGCAGTCGCCAACCAGAACCACTGCCGGTAGCGGTGTGGGTGGTTTTGATGCCTTCTACAACTATGCCGATACCATGAGTCCGCTTGGCAATGCTTCAGGCGAATCTTGCGCTGATTACATCGCGTCGCTGTTCTCCGATTATACCCGTATGGTTACCATGCAGAATCTCTTCCACGATGGCGGATTTTCTTTCACCGGAATCTCGGGAGATACGATGCAAATGTTTGCCGACAAAGGCGAAGGCTGAACCAAGTTCAAGCAACCTGTTGAACAGAAAAGGGGACACGTTAGTGTCCCCTTTTCTGTTGGATTCCGGTCTCAGATGTCCAATCACTCAAAGCGCCGCAAGAAGCGATCGACCATCGAAGGTGCTGCTGTGCGCACCATATAGGTGTCGGTATTGAGGTTCTCTTTTTTGCGTGCCTTCTTCCGTTTGCGCATGTCGGTGCCGAGGCTTTGACCTTCATTGATAATGGCCTGATTGAGCACCTCATCGCTGCTCCATACGTACACAATATTGCGCTGGGCATTCAGGTAAACCCAGGAGCCTTTGGCAATCTCGATATACATGAAAACGTTCTCACCGCTGCGCCGGTGTTCTACCAGCATAGTGGTGTTGAATGTGCGGTTTACCGGGCGGCCGTCAAAATTTGCGAGCGCCACCTCGCTGGTATTGGCCATACCGCGGCGGCGGCTGTCCCAACGGAAATCGGCTTCTGTGAAACAGAATTTCCAACCCGCTTCACCCCGTGGTTCCATTTTACCCGTTGTTTCAATGGCCTTCATTACAGCCCTTGCATCTTTATCGTCACGGATCAACTCTCCGACGGCTGCTTCCACAAAAGGATCGTTCAGTGTTGCATCTCCGGTTCCTGCATCTTCCGTTGTAAGCATGCCGTACAATCTGTCGTTGAAGGTTTTGGGCAGCAGGAAGTCGATGAACATAGCCAATCTGAAATTGAAACTGCTGTCTCCCGGCACCAGGTCGGCTGTGCCAGCGCTAACGCAGCGTATGGCGCCGTTGTCAAAACCGAAATCCATCCGGCCTTCGGCGTGAATGGCTTTGGTGCGCTCGTCGAGCTGAATAAAATTTCCTTTCAAGCCGCCGTTCAACAGCTTGTCGCGGCTGCCGGCGAAGAAACTCTGCTTGTCCTGGTCGTAATACATGATACCGGTGTCGCCGGTGATCTCAATGTCGCTGTAGCGGCGCTTCCAACTGTAAAACAGCGGATATACATGGCTGGAATCGTTGGCGATGTACAGGCCGACGTATTGACGTTTGTTTTCTTTGTCGCGCGGATCGCTGAGGTTGATCACCACATCTTTCGGGTCGATCGGTTCGTTGCAGCGCAGCCAGGCGGAGGGAAGGATATTGTCGAAGGTATGCAGGGGTTTGACATAGCCGGTGAACTGCACCAGCTTCTCGTTGCTCTTCGCCAATACAAGGCCTTTGTAGCCGATTTTGGTATCGAGGGTGAAGTTCTGGGTTTCGTCGATCTTACCCCAGGATTCCACGTTTCGGAAGCGGTTCACCAACACGCTGTCCATCGTAATTTCCTGTTGCTGTCCGTTCTTGTTGACGTACACATAGAAACCTTCTCCGCGCATTTTGTTTCGTCCGAAGATCTTGGCGCGCATACGGTACACTTCGTGGAATTTATCGGTGCGGTTGGCCACGATTCGGGCGCTGTCGACCGGATCCATATCGGCCGCTTTGCGGATGGTTACCTTGCCATCTTTCAGGAACATCCGCGAATCGGCAATGTCGATATACGGAATGCCTTCCACCTTCAGTAGTTCCAGTTGCAGGTCGTAGACGCCTTTTTGAGCCTCATACCGCAAACTGTCTTGCGTGGCCAGGGTACTGACAAACATGCCGGGTTCGCTGCCCAATGAAGCTCCGGGCAGTACTTCGATCAGCTTGCGGTTCATGTCCCACTTGTAATCGGCCATATTGGTGGCATATTGATTCCAGGGGAAATAAGTCGGGCTGCCGGTGATGTTATTGGTGAAGCTGCCTTCGCCTTTGTCAAAGTCAATACCTCCGCGTACATTATCAGTGCGGAAAGCAACCCGGGTGCTATCGAGGCTGTAAATCTTGAGCGAAGCTTCGGGCGATTCAGCGCGCATCGGGCCAAAGCGCATCTTGCGGCTGGCGTATTCTGCTTCAGACCATTTCAGCGAACCATCGCCTTTCAGCACCGTGGGCGTCTGGGTTATGCTGCCATAGAAACGGTGGCCCATTTTGAACATGCGAATAGGGCTTGCTCCGTTGGCGATTTTGAACTCATCAGAATAAGGTTTCCATTCTGCCGTAGCGCCTGCTGCATACACTTCCGGATATTTGTCGTTTTCGGGCAGTTCGTAACTGTCAACCGGAGCGCGCATGCGATCTGGCAGCATCAGGAATTTTTTCGATTTGGTGGTACTGCCCTGATAGGTGATATCGCCGCTGCCATACAAACCTTCCTCGCTGAGTGAAATGGTCATCTCACCTCTGCCTTTGCCGCGGTACATCGGGTAGCCGCCTGGCGGAGTGCGGGAAATGAAGCCCAGCGAGTAATCTTTCTGAATGCGTGCCTGTTCGCGGAAATCAGGGAAAATACCATCGCTTCGGAAAGTTCCGTCGAAGGCCAGACCGGCGATGGTGAAGTTGTCGAGGCTGTCAATGGTGAATGGATCAACTTCAAAATGGAATTTATCAGCTTCGTAAACCCCACCGTGGATATGCGGTTTGTCGTATGTTATAACACTTCCCTTGTCGCTCCTGAAAATCGGATATTCCGGATAATCTTTGAGACCGGATTTGTTGTTCGGTTTATCGATGTACAGTGTGCCGTAGATATTGCGCAAAACCGATTTGATGGGTACGATCCCCTTGCCCGAACTGTCCGGATAATAGATCCGCATCGAATCAATATTGCTGTATTTAATCTGGAAATTGGCGTAGTCGAATTCGAAATTCCTTCCATAAAAATCGAAACGCCCCGCCCGTATCTGTCCGGCGAACTTGATGCGGCGATCGTTCAGGATGGTGATGTTTTGCTCCGTAGGAGCCACAATCACGTTCTGCGAATCGCTGAAGTAAAAGCGTTGCACTCCTTCCACCTTGAGTTCATTGTTGAGGATATTCAGGGTGGCATTGGGCCGGGCAGATATGAGCGAGGAAAAGCGGATTACGTCGTAGTCTTTCAACTTGTAATGATTCTGTACATAGTTGAAGAGCTTGGGCCGCAAGGTGATGGAATCGTCGAAGGGATCATACACGATAAAGCCGCCGTCTGAGAGATCGATCATTTGCGCCTCTATGCGGTCTTTCGTGTTGTTCAGGAATGTCGCGTATTCGGAAAGTGCAAACTTGGTGCGTTTCTGTTTCGCGAGCTTGGCCCGGTAGAATTCGGTCATTTTTTCCAGGGGATTGTAGCGCAGCATGCCCTGGAGTTTCTCGTAGCGATACTCTTTGAAGAAACTGGCCGATTCAATCTTCACCTCCTGGTTCTTGTTGACGTTGTCAAAGTCGATCAGGGGCTCGTCTATCTTCCATCGGATCTGCTGTGCATCGATATCGATCTTGTGGTAATCGTCGGCGAAAGGTGCGCGCATCAGGCCTGTTTCCCCTTTGGTGATGAGGAGGCGCCCGTCGCGGAAATTAAAATTGAACTGGATCTTGGGGTGGAAAACGGTTTTGCCACTGTCCATCAGGAGGGTGAACGAAGCTTCCAGGCTTTGGGCAGCGCCATCTATCACCTTGAAGGAAGGTGACCGGGCAATGACCCTTGGCTTCCCTTTGTAAAGAATCGTAATGACCGATTCTTCCCCGCTGCGGTT
This sequence comes from Flavobacteriales bacterium, assembly GCA_947463435.1. Taxonomy (GTDB): domain Bacteria; phylum Bacteroidota; class Bacteroidia; order NS11-12g; family UBA955; genus REEB481. The sequence goes on from CANHTS010000014.1 coordinate 7,950, forward strand.
GGCGGTGGTGATATTGCTTCCGGCGATGGAAAGCCCGCCCTTGTAGGTGGCACTCGGACCCAGCAGGTTTTTGATTTCGAGGTCGTTCCGGAACGTACTGAATTTAGGATAACTGCTGTTGCGTATTTCCTCCTGGTTGCTGGCGTAAGATGCCTTGTCTTCAAAATGGCCCAACACCTGCGCGTTAAAATACTTGCCGTAGAATACCCAGGCAGAATCGGCCTTGTATTCGGCCGTGCTTACATCCGCGTTGTAGCGGTAGAGCTGTACTTTCACTTTTTCTCCCGGAAGCGTCCGTTCCCAATCGGTGAAACCGGCACTTCCTTGCCAGAGGTTTTTGGCCGGGAGGAAGGTGCCCGAAGTTCCGGTAATCACAAAACTGTCAAAAGCGGTGCGGCACACCAGGTCGGTCTTGTTGATGCGCACTTCGATGTCTTTCCGGTAGGATATATCGAAACCCGAGGCGCGGCAATACCATTTCTTGGTTTCATCCTGATACAGGGTGTTGTCGCGGAACAGGTTGTTGGCGACCCTGAGAAATGCCAGGTAATCTGCCGGGTTCTTGCCCAACAGCTGGTCTGTGATCTGCTGCCATTGCTGCAGGTTCTTGGCCGGGAGTTTCCGCCGGGTATAGGCATTCATCGAAGTGATAACCAGCTCGAAATAGGGCTGGATAGCCAGTTTGCGCATCAACATGTTGTTGCAGAGCTTTTGAATGCTCTTTTGCTGAACGGCATCGTAGCGACCAGTATTCCAATCCGTAAGGAACTGGTTCAGTTCGGGTTCGAGTGCACTGATCGCGGCACTTCGTATGAAGGTTTCAAACTCCTTGATAAAGACGCCGGGCTCCGGATTAAAGCTTTGCGGCGCCTGGGCCTGGAGTCTGCCTGCAAAAAGCAGCAGCAGCGTTGTGATGATGAGGTTGCGCATGGTATAAGCGGTGGAAGGAAAGACGGACAAAGCTATCCTTCAAATAGTATGCCCCTGTTAACGTATTGCGTTGCGGTTTATGCGCCCGCGGCCTTGCAGATTTCGATGAAATCGCGGGCTTTGAGGGCAGCACCACCGATGAGCCCGCCATCGATATCACCCATGGCGAACAATTGTTTTGCGTTGTCGGGCTTCACCGATCCACCGTACAGGATGGAAGTATTTTCGGCAATTTCCGGGTTGTAGAAATCGGCAATCAACCGGCGGATAAAATGGTGGATTTCCTGTGCATCTTCCGGTGAAGCAGTCAAGCCGGTGCCAATCGCCCAAACAGGCTCATAGGCCACCACTACAGAACTGAACTCTTTGCGGTCGAGGCCGAAAAGACCTTCGCGGATCTGTTTTTCTATCACCTTGTAGAAGGTCTTGTCTTCGCGCTGCTGCAAGCTTTCACCAACGCAAAACAGCACCTTCAATCCGTGGCGAATGGCGCTTTTTACCTTGTTTGCCAGCATGTCATCGGTTTCGCCGAAGTACTGACGGCGTTCGGAATGGCCGATGATTACATGCGTAGCACCGGTGCTTTTCACCATGCCAGGCGCAAGTTCACCTGTAAAAGCGCCCTGGTCTTCCCAATGACAGTTCTGGGCACCTGTGTGTATGCTGGTTCCTTCCAGCAGGCGGTGCATGGAGGCCAGGCTGATGGCGGGGGGACAGAGTATAACTTCCACCTTTGCTTTCACTTCGTCGCGCACCAAACCGCGGATCTCGGTGGTCAAAGCCAGCGATTCTTCCAGGTTCTTGTGCATTTTCCAGTTTCCGGCAACAATCTTCGTTCTGCTCATGTGGCAAAAATAGTTCAGCCGTGGCAGGCAAAGCACACAGGTTATCCGCAGCAGCATCCACAAACTTGCCACAGCCCGCCGCCTTTGCCTTACCTTTGCCTTTGTATTTTTACATCATGTCAGAAGCAACCCATCCGCTCAAGAACACCGCCCTTACCCAAGTGCATATAGGGCTCGGTGCCAAAATGGTTCCCTTTGCCGGTTATAATATGCCGGTTCTGTACGATAACCTCATCCAGGAGCACCTGGCAGTGCGCAATGCAGCCGGTGTTTTCGATGTGAGCCACATGGGCGAATTCTTCCTCCGCGGGAAAGATGCCTTCAGCCTCATTCAATCGCTTACCACCAACGACGTAGCTCTGCTCGAAGACGGCAAAGTCCAATACAGCTGCATGACCAACGACCAGGGCGGTATCGTCGACGACTTGCTCGTGTACCGCATCAGCGAAGAACACTATATGCTGGTTGTGAACGCTTCCAATATTGAAAAAGACTGGAACTGGATCAGCAGCCACAACAACGGCGACTGCCAGATGGAAGATGCCAGCGACCGTTATGCCCTGCTGGCAGTTCAAGGCCCCAAAGTGCCCGAAATACTGCAACAACTCACTGATACAGACTTGTCTGCCATTCCGTATTACCATTTCAAAATGGGCAGCATGGCAGGTATCGATAACGTGATCATTTCCAATACAGGTTATACCGGAGCAGGTGGATTTGAATTGTACGTTGCGAATGAAGACGCTCAAAAATTGTGGGATGCTGTTTTCGCCGCCGGTGAAGCGCATGGTATCAAGCCTTGCGGACTCGGTGCCCGCGATACCCTCCGCCTTGAAAAAGGATTCTGCCTCTACGGCAACGATATCAACGATACCACATCGCCCATCGAAGCGGGCTTGGGTTGGATTACCAAATTCAACAAGGAGTTCACCCATTCTGCCTACCACAAGGCACTGAAAGAAAACAAGCCTTCCCGCAAGCTGGTTGGATTTGTTGTGACTGATAAAGGTATCGCACGCCAGCACCATCCTGTTTGCCTGGCAGACGGAACCGTAATCGGTGAAGTAACTTCCGGTACCATGTCGCCTTCGCTGAACAAGGCGATCGGTATGGCCTATGTGCAGTCTGCATATGCTGCAGCAGGCGCTGAAATCTTTATCGACGTTCGCGGACGCCTCCTGAAGGCTGAAGTGGCAAAGATTCCCTTCCTTTAAACCAAGAAATCCGGAAACCGGCGCATTGGGGCCGGTTTCCTTTTATCCCATCAATATGTTTGAACAACTCATACCCCTCGCCCAGGAGAAAATAGGCGATTTTCTCCAACAACAAGGCTTTGGGGGCGAACAAGGCGGTGAAGCAGCCCGGGCAGCCGGTGAAGGCATCGTATCGCAACTGAGCGAACGCTTTTCGGGCGGTGATTATTCCGGAATCATGGAACTGTTTTCAGGTCAGGATACCGATGCATCCTCGGGTGCAGTTAGCAGCATGCTTCCCGGTGTGGCAGATACCCTGAGCAGCAAATTGGGCATCGACCTGAGCCAGGCCCAAGGGTTGGCAAGTGGAATTATTCCGTCGGTGATGAATATGCTGAACGATAAGGTTAAACAGGCCGGGGCGGATGGATTTGATGTTCAATCGCTGCTTGGTAACCTGGGAGGACAAGGTGGAATCGGCGGTATGCTTGGTGGTCTTGTAAGCAATTTCCTCGGTGGAGGCGATAAAGGCGGTTCCGGTGCCGGTGATATGGTCAATGACCTTCTGAAGCGTTTCCTGAAATAAGCGCTCAGAATAAAAAACTGAAGTCGATCGAGGCATTGCGGATTGTTCCGCCTTTGCCGGTAACAGGCGTTAAATCGTCAAAATACAATCCTCTGTTGATGTTGATAAGTCCGTAGCGTGCCGTGATCATGAAAGCATGCCTTGGGCGACTGATTTCGTAAGCCGCCACTGCGTTCAGATCGAAGGGGGCAAAGGCCAGATTCTCCCAGCGCTTCCACCAAACGAGGGCGTTTTTGGGTACGCGGTATTCCCCGAGATAAATAGCAGATTTTAACAAGTGCCCAGCCTGCGGTCCGATCAGCAGGTTCCTGCCCTTGTCGTCGCGGCGGCTGCCGCTGAGGTTGATTTTCAGGAGCAGGGGTACATCAAGGTACAGTTGCGTGATTCGGGTGTAATCGCTCGACAGTTTGTAATTGGCAAAATTGCTTCCGGCAAAACGCAGACTGGTTTCGGTATAAAGCCAGTAGGGGCGGCCACGCAGTAATTGTTTCTGGTAGTAAAATCCACCGGCGTAACTGAAGAAAGGGCGGGGGTTCACCAGCTCGGTTCCCAGGATGGTATTGAAGCTAATGCCCATGCGAAGTCCGATATTCTTCTTATCGAAGTCTTCAATTTCTTCCATATTGGTCAAACCGCCATCTTCGCGTGAACCCGGCCCCTGCTGTGCGAAGATTGCATGCGGTATCAGTCCGAAAGTAAGTAAGCAGCTGTAGATGACGTTTCTTCCCTTCATTCGATGGTTTTTCCTTTCAATGCTATGGCCACGGCCTGGTCCATTAAACGCTCAGCAAAAGGCCGGGTATAATCGTTGAGGCGGTCGACGGCGTGCAATATTTCGTCTTTGCTTCCCGAGGCTATACTGGCTTCCAGTTCGTTGCAGAGCATCGAAGTTCGTGCAATTTCGTCTTCGTTCAGCAATCCCCGGTTCTTTACTACGAAACGTTCTGCAGTGTAGATTAATTGTTTACCTTCCTGTTGCGCTTCGAGCAACATGCGGGTATCCATGTCGCTGCGTGCGTGTTGCAAGCTTTCGAGCAGCATTTTTTCGACCGTTGCATCGTCGAGTCCGCCGCGCTGTTCCATTGCAATCTCCTGGGCGACGCCCGAGCGCAATTCCATGGCCTTCACCCGCAAAATCCCATCAGCATCGAGGGTGAAACGCACTTCCACTTTTGGCAGACCGGCAGGCATGGCCGGGATTTGTTGCAACTCAAAACGTCCGAGCAAGCGGTTTTCGCTGCACAGTTCCCGCTCGCCCTGGTATACTGAAATCTGCAAACGGGTTTGTCCGTCTACCGAAGTGGTATACTGACGTGCCGCGCTGCAAGGGATGCGGCTGTTGCGCGGAATCATCACATCCATCAAGCCACCCATTGTTTCAATGCCCAGGCTGAGGGGCGTAACATCGAGCAGCAGGATATCGCGGCGGTTTCCGGCCAGGATATCCGCTTCGACGCTGGCACCCAATGCCACTACTTCATCCGGATCCAAGTTATCGCGAACCGGAATTTCAGGGAAAAGGCTGCGAACGGCTTCTTTCACCAAAGGCATACGGGTGGAGCCGCCAACCAATACTACTTCATCGGGTTTTGTATTGGCGTCTTTCAAGGCTGCGCGGGTTATCTGCAGGGTTTTGTCAATCAATGGCTTACATATGTCAGCCAATTGTTCGGCACTCAATTCAAGCACGAAGACTGCCTGACCGGAAGCCAACGTATGACGCCAGGTTTCTGTGGAACCGGTAAAATGCTTTTTGGCGCGTTCGGCACTGAGGCGCAGGTCTTGGATTGCATGGCTGTCGTTGCGCAACAGCTCAGCCCCGGGCACCGTTTCCAGCCAGAATTGGGCGATGCTCCTGTCGATGTCATCGCCGCCGAGGTAAGTGTCTCCGCGCGTAGCCAATACTTCGAAAACGCCTTTCTCTAAGCGCAATACAGAAAGGTCGAAGGTGCCGCCACCGAGATCGTATACCGCGATGGTGCGCACTTCGTCGGGGGAGAGGCCCAAGCCGTAAGCCAGGCTCGCGGCGGTAGGTTCGTTGACGATGCGCAGCACTTCCAATCCGGCGAGTTTGCCCGCATCGCGCGTGGCCTGGCGCTGTTGGTCATCGAAATAAGCCGGTACGGTGATAACGGCCTTGCTCACTGTTTTGCCCAAAGCCTGTTCGGCTTTCTGTTTCAATTCGGCCAGAATTAGCGCACTCAGTTCTACCGGCGTATAGTGGCGCCCTTTGGCTTCGACCCGCACGGATGCGCCTGATTCGTCTTCCACAATCCGGTATCCATAATATCCGCTGTGTGCCGAAAGCTCACTATAGCTGCGGCCAAGCAGGCGTTTGATGCTGTAGATGGTATTGCGCGGATCGCTGACGAGCTTTTCCCGCGCAGCGTCGCCAACCAGGATGCTTCCATCATCAGCAAAATGTAAAATCGAAGGGACGATGGCTTTCCCGCCGTCGCGCAGGCAAACCGGCAGGCGTTTTTCTCCTTCCACTATGGCTATCAGGCTGTTGGTGGTTCCCAGGTCTATGCCAACCGTGATGTCTTCTTTTATCAGTGTTGCGTTGCGTATGTCTATGCTGATCTTGCCCATGGCTGGCTGCAAAGTTATCTGTAATCTTTCTAAGCAATCAGAAAGCCGGTTTGTTCAGTTTATTGTCTTTTGTAAGTGGATTGACAGGAGATTGACAAACGTCATGTGTTCCAGGGCCTGTCTCAACCTAATTTTGCCGGCACAAACCCACGCTGAAATGTTTCAAAATAAAAGCTTCTTCTTCGCGCTTTTCCTTGCAGGCAGTGCTTCTCAGGTAGTTGCACAAAACTGGACTAACGACTCCGTAAACATGGGGACGGGCATCCGCAATGAGGTGTTCTACTCTTTGAACAACGGCACAGTTTCAACCGGTGCCATCAACCTTTGGGAACTTGCCCATACCCAAACGACAATGGACAATTGCATCCGGGCGAATCACGCAGCCGGTGTACGTGTCGTGTTGTACCCCAACGGTGACATCACTGCCTGGAGTAGCTTCGATACCAGCGGCTGGAAGCGCTGGCGCATGGTTTTCAACGATATCCATGACCACAAAAAAGGGGCTTTCAACCAACAGCCCGGTCCCGGAATGTGGGATTTCAACTGGGGCGTTTACAATTCAAGCACGCATGAAGTGGTGGGCGACTCCCTGCACCTTCTGATTCTTGGAGAAGGCACACCCGGCGCAACCTACAAGAAGTTCTGGCCGGTAAAACAAGACCGCCAGGGCAATATGATCGTGCGTGTTGCCAATATCGACGGCAGCAACGACACCACCTATACACTGAAGAAAGCCGATGCCTCAGGTAAAAACTACAAGTACCTGAATATTACCAATAAGCTGGTAGTAAACCGCGAACCTTCCCAAAGTTGGGATTTGCTGTTCACCCAATATTTTGCTCCGACGTACGATCCGCGTTCAGGCCGTGTGCTTCCTTACCCTGTGATGGGCGTTGAAAGCAATATGGGCACCTTGTCGGTGGCAATCAACGGAGTACACCGCGACAGCATCAATCTCAGCACTTACCAGATGCAGGTTAAGGACGATCTCACCGGCGTAGGAGCTGATTGGAAGCGCTTTGACCAAACCACTTTCCGCTACGTATACAAAGACAGCCTCACGTATCTGGTGAAGGCGAAAGACGGCGAATACTGGCTGCTTTACTTCACCGGCTTCGGTGGCAGCTCAACCGGCAAAGTGTATTTCTCAAAGCAGAAAACCAATTTGTCATCTGTAGAATTTACCTCCATGGGCCTTGGTTGGAATGTGTACCCCAATCCTGCGGTTCAGGGCAATACCGTTTTTGTTGGAACCGATTTGAACAGCGGCCGCCTGGCAGCTTCAATCCGCATGACCGATGCACTCGGCCGTGAAGTTTACAGCCAAAACATCAGCCTGAACGGATTGCAGCAGTTTGCGATTCCTACCCAAGGGCTGAAATCAGGTCTTTACAATATCAGCTTGCGTTCGGGCAATGTGCTTGAAACCCGCAAGCTCCTGATCCCCTGAAAAACGCGCTCATGCTCCGCAATATCTTCTTTGCGGTATGGTTAACCGTGCTGTTTGTGAGTCCTTCCGTCGGACAGGCTCAGGAACGCACGGTTCGCATATATCACGCGGGCACTTCGCAACCTTTGCAAGGTGCACGTGTGATGCTCGATTTCCGCCCTGAAGGTCCGATGCTCGACCTGGATACTGACACCGCCGGAATCGTCAACTTTCAACAACAAGGTGCTTGTGCGGTCAGTGTGTTCATGACGGAATTCAAGCCCTGGCACGGCAGTTTCACGGTGCACGAAAACTTCTTCGTGGTTTACCTGCAGCCCATCGATCAGCGGAATGATCCTGTAGTGATTACCGCGTCTGTTGCACCCACTGCTGCTTCGCAAAGCGCCAATCAGGTGCGGGTCATCCAGCGCGAGAAGATTGAGCGCATGGCGGCTCAGAACCTGAGCGAATTGCTGAGCAATGAAGTAAATATCGCCATGGGGCAGGATGCGGTGCTGGGTTCGAGTGCCATCATGCAAGGGATTAGCGGTCAGAACATTAAGATCCTGATGAACGGTGTCCCGCTTATCGGGCGTCTGAATGGCAATATTGACGTTTCGCAGATCAACCTCAGTTTGGTGGAGCGCATCGAAATCATTGAAGGGCCGATGTCGGCGTTGTTTGGAACCGATGCATTGGGAGGTGTTATCAACATCATCACCCGCAACGCGGCGAAAAAAGGTGTCGAAACCCGCGCCAACCTGTATGTGGATGGCCTGGGAAACTACAATGCCGATCTCACCGTGTCTCAAAGGCTGAACAAGCGTGTCTCCTACAACCTGAATGCGGGCCGGCATTTCTTCGACGGAGTGGATTACAATCCGGAGACCCGTGTGGTTGATTGGAAGCCCAAGACGCGCTACTTTGCGGAAGGAGGCTTGTTTCTCCGCACCGGTAAAGCAGTTCACCGTGTGCAATCTCAGTATTTCCGGGAAAGGCTAACAGACCGGCAGGAAGCGCAGTATTCCAACCTGAACATAACCGGATTCAACCACATCTTCCACAGCACCCGTTTCGACAACAATTGGCACATGCGGTTGCCCATCAGCCGCAATGTGGCGTTTGAAATGCTGAACGCCTGGAACATTTACAGCCGCAGCCGCGAGGTAGTTCGCCGCGATCTGGTAACCGGTGAGGAACGTGATCTGACTGCGTTTTTAGGCGATTCAAGCCGTTTCAGCATGCAGATGTCGCGGGGGTATTTCACCCATTCCAATCCGCGTGGTCGCATCAGCTGGCTTGCCGGCTACGAAACCAATTACGAAAATGGCCGTGGAGACAATATGCCGTTAAACAGCCGAGGTATCCACGATGTGGCAGTATACGGCATTGCCGATATGAAGGTGGCGAAAGGGCTCGTCGTTCGTCCCGGCCTCCGCTTGATTCACAACGATCGTTTTGGAACACCACTCGCGACAGATGGCTTGCTCTCATCCATTCGCATGGCGCCGATGATTCCCTCCATTCAATTGCGTTATGAGGGCATACAGGATGTTGTTTTCCGGGCGGCACTTTCACGCGGTTACCGTGCTCCCGGACTGAAAGAGCTCAATATGCTTTTCGTTGACAATCTTCACAATGTGCGGGGCAATGAAGATTTGAAAGCCGAACATTCTGCCAACCTGCATGCCGGCCTGGAGTATCGCCGCAAAATCAATGCACGCAGCAACCTGAATATCAACTATTCGATTTTCCACAACGAAATCCGGGACCGGATCAACCTGGCGTTGATAGATGCCAATACCAATCTATACACCTATATCAACATAGGACAATACAGCAGTCAAGGTATTAACTTCAATACGGAATTCAACCATCAGCGCTACAGCATCACTGCCGGCGCATCGACCATTGGAGTTCAGGATAACCTGCAGCCTGACAGTCTGCCGCGCCAGGAATACTTCTACTTTACACAAATGCGGCTGAACGGCATGTACCGCATCCCGAAGGCCGGAATCACAATCAGTATCTTCAATAAATACAGCGGCGCCACCCGTGGTTATAATGCCGATTATACCACGTACCGCATCAGCGATTTTCTGTTGACTGACATTACAGTGGATAAGGTGTTTGGTCAATCGGGTGTGCGCGTCAGCACCGGCTGCCGGAACCTGATGAATGTGCAGTCTGTAGCATCGAACCGTGTAGGAGGTGGACCACATGCTTCTTCCAATGGTGCGCAACTCATTGCACCCGGCAGACAGATATTTTTCCGTTTTTCCGTTTCTTTGACAAAATCCTGATTCCGAATAGCCTGAACTTTGCACCGTCAATGAAGCTCACCGCGTTTCGTTTCGCCCTTTTACTGCCGCTGTTGGCACTGGCATCCTGCGAGAAAGAGGAAGAACGCTATCCTGCGCCGCAAGGTATAGTTGGCTTACAGACAGCGACTGTTGAAATGGGAGAGGAGCGCCACAATGAAATATGGTACAGCCTCAGCGATCAAACCTATGATGTGACCGACGGGAGCCTTTGGGATCTCGGTTTTTCCTGCCAGCCTGGAACGCATCATATCATCATTAACAATGGCAACGACGCCTGGCTGCACCGCGGCGATACCGGCACTTTTGCTGAAATCCTGAAAGTGCCTTCCATCGGTTGGAAATACGATGCGCCATCTGGTCATAAAGACTCCACCGCTCTTGGAACCTGGTGCAACTACCGCTTTAACAGTTTTTACCACCGGTATATCCTGGACCGTGGGATGAATTTCCCCGCAGGTCAGCGCTACATCAAGTTCATGCTCGACGATTCCGACGCAGACTCCTATGTGCTGCTGTGGGGTAGATTGGACGATTTTGTTCCCAACCGGTTAGTCATCAAACGCGACCCCAGCCGCAACTATGTGTACTTCGGCTTCAATAAGCAACAGATTGTTCCGGCCGAACCGCGTCAGCGCGACAATTGGGATGTGGTTTTCCGCAAATACAAAACGCGCATCCCCGAACCCGGAACCGGTAAACCCTACGATTATGTAGTGGTTGGTTGCATGCTCAATCCGAACAATACCGAATGCGCCGAGCTGAATAATGTGGATTTTGAAAAGGTAGACCGCAGCAGCGTTACGGCCACTTCTTTTGCCCATAACGACGATGTAATTGGATTCGATTGGAAGACCTACGATCTGGTAAGTGGAAAATACATCGTGAACTACCGCCGTGTGTTCGTCTTGAAGACCCATTCCGGCCGCTGGTTCAAATTACGCTTTGTCGATTACTACAACGACTTAGGCGTGCGTGGATATCCTAAGATGGAATTCCAGGAAATTTAAAGTGATTTTTGCACCCAAAATGAAGAGCTTCTGGATTGGCAGCCTGAGCCTGCTATTGCTTGCACCTGCCTGTGGATTATTGAAGAAGGATGCCGTATCAGTGATTCCTGAATACGCCAAAAGAACACCTGCCGAAGGGGAAAAACATTTCAAAAGCCTCGTTCAGCTCAGCTACGGCGGCGACAACGCAGAAGCTTACTGGAGCCCGGATGGCAAATGGCTTACGTTCCAGCGCACCAATCCGGCAAAACAGATTACTTGCGATCAGATCTTCACGGCTCCATGGCAGGCCCTTGCCGATTCCAATTACATGCCGGCCCGCGTTAGCAACGGCCTCGGTCGGACTACCTGCAGCTATTTCATGCCCGATGGCAAGCGCGTGTTGTATGCCAGCACCCACGAAGGCGGTCATAGTTGCCCGGCGCCACCACCCAGTGGAGGTGCTTATATCTGGCCGATTTACGAAACCTACGATATCTACATCGCCGACCTTGACGGTAAAAACGTTAAAAAGCTTACCGATGCGCCCGGTTACGATGCTGAAGCTACCGTTTCTCCGGACGGAAAGAAGATTGTCTTTACCAGCACCCGCAGCGGTGACCTGGAATTGTGGGTAATGGATACCGACGGTACCAATCTGAAACAGGTTACTACTGAACTCGGCTACGATGGCGGAGCGTTCTTCTCGGCCGACAGCCGCAAACTGGTATTCCGCTCCAGCCGCCCGAAAACAGAAGCCGAAGTAAGCCGCTACAAAGCGCTCCTTGCCAAAGGGCAGGTTGAGCCTACCAATATGGAAATCTACACTGTGAATGTGGATGGCACCGATTTGCGCCAGGTTACCAAGTTAGGCAAAGCCAATTGGGCGCCTTATTTCCATCCTTCCGGACAAAAAATCCTGTTCTCCAGCAACCACCATTCAGCCCGCGGTTACGAGTTCCAGTTGTACATGATCAATGTGGATGGCAGCGGATTGGAGAAGATCACAACCGAGAGCAATTTCAATGCATTCCCCATGTTTTCACCCGACGGGAAGCGTTTGGTATTTTCCAGCAACCGCAACAACGGCGGCACCCGCGCTACGAATCTGTTCGTGGCAGAATGGGCGGATTGAGGTTTTTTTCTTCTCCTGCCTGAAATAGCAGGTGTTAGCCGGCTGAATGGCGTATTTTCGCGGCTTCACAGCTATGGAAAAGGGGGAAGGAATCAGTTATGCTCAGGGTTTATTTCAGGAAGCAGAACAAGGTTCTGAAGGTTCCCCGGCTGGCCGACCTAGGAAGGCTGGAGGAACTGATCTGGATTGATCTCCAGAATCCGTCGCCGGCAGAATTGCGCGACGTGGAGGAACATTTTGATATCCGGTTCCAGTCAAAACAGGAACAGTCTGAAATCGAATCGTCTTCTCGGTATTTTGAAACCGACGAGGAGATTATCGCCAATACAAACTTTCTTCAGCCGGATCTGGTTGCTTCAACCGGGTTCCTAAGCAACGGCGTTAGTTTTATCCTGCAGCATGAAACACTGTTCACCTATCGGGAAGCCGATCTGGCCAACTTCGGGGAATGTGTGCGGAAGATCAAAGCCTCCGGTAAGTCTTTTACATCCGGGAAAAAGATCCTGGTTAGCCTTTTCGAAACCGGTGTAGATGCCGACGCCGATATCATCGAAGGTATAGCAAGAAACATTGTAGCCCTGGGCAGGGAATTGCAGCATACCAAGGGTTCAGACGAAGCGGTCATCCTCCAGATCAACCGCCTGCTCGACGATACCATGTTGCTGCGTCAGAATATTATTGACAAACAGCGCGTGGTTACTGCCATGTTGCGCAGCCGCGATTTTGAAGGGGAAGACCTCGAACGCCTGCGCATCCTGATCAAAGACGTCAATTCAATTCTCGACCATACGACCTTCAATTCTGAACGTCTGGAATACCTGCAGAATACCTTTCTTGGTCTGATCAATATCGAACAGAACAAAATCATCAAGATATTTACAGTTGCATCGGTCATCTTCATGCCGCCAACGCTGATTGCCAGCATTTACGGCATGAATTTCAGGGAGTTTTTCCCTGAATTGGGGTGGGAATACGGTTATCCCTTCGCTCTCGGTTTGATGTTTGCCACTTCGCTCATCACCCTGGCCTTCTTCCGCCGCCGAAAGTGGATTTGAGTTGTTAAGGTTAATATGAATTGGTTTTCCTTGGCTTTGACCGGATTGCTGCTCCTGCCCCAAAATGCGGTTGAATGGCGACGGCTGTATCTGGAAGCCGTTAAGACCGAATCAGCTGCGACGCAACTGGAACAGCAGACCCGCAGCTGGCAGGGCAAGGAAGTGCTGATGCAGGCATACCAAGGCGTGGCGCTGGCACTGAAGGCGAAATACAGCTACAATCCCTACACCAAGGTGAGCGCGGTGAAAGAAGGTTCTGCGTTGCTGAATGCTGCGGTGAACCGGGCTGCTGCCGATACTGAAATCCGCTTCCTGCGCTATTCTGTCGAAGTCAATACGCCCTCGATGGTGGGCATCAGCACACATCTGGCTTCTGACAAAGCACATATTTTGGCTTTTCCGCCTTTGCGCACGCATACCCTGTTCAGCACCATTCAGGGATTTATGCTGAGCCAGCAAGGCTTGAGTGAAGCCGAAAAGCATAAAGTGAGAGCCTGGAAATAAGAGGTAAGCGGAACACTCAGAGCCGGGTTGCTCCAGCTGAATCAGTCTTCCAGGAGCGCCACCATTTCACGGGTAGGCATGAAGCGCCCTGCCACGTTGTTGGTTAGTACCACGAAGCAGCGGTTATCGTCGAGGCATCGCCAGAAATAGGTTCGGAAGCCTTTCCACCAGCCATTGTGGTAGGCCCATTTCCGCATATTGATCCAGGTTACGCGCCATCCGTGGGCATAATAGCTGCCTGAGGATGTTGTGGGAACCATGGGGCGGTACATTTCATCGCGTACAGCCCGATGCAGCAGGAATGGACTCCGGAGTGCCCGGTCGAAGCGGAACATTTCCCAGGTATTGCTGTAAACCCCTTTGTCGCCCGAAGTGCCGTTTTGCGGTACATCCTGTATGATCCGCCAGCCACCTTCAAAGCCTTGCAGCGGATAACGGTCGAGCGGAACACTGTCGAAATGGTTCACATGCGAATATTCCATTCCGGCAGGTTCGAAGATGCGTTTGCGCACGAAGCTGCGGAAAGGCATGTGGGAAACGGATTCGACCACGGCACTGAGCAAGACAAAATTGGTATTGCAGTAATCGTATATGCTGCCTGGTTTGCGGAAATGCGTATAGTGCAACTTGTTCAGCATGCCGATGATATCGCCATTCGCCATGTGCCGCGATTTGTCGGGCCAGTATTGATCGCTGAAATTGAAATAATCCGGCAGGCCGCTGGTATGTGTCAGCAAGTGCCGCAGTGTCAGGTTATGGCGTTTGAATTCCGGCAGATACAAATGCACGCTGTCTTCAAGGCTGATACGCCCTTCCTGGTACAGGGTCATGATGGCAGTACCGGTAATGGTCTTGCTCACGCTGGCCAGCTGGAACAAGTCGTCAGGCAACAAGGTGTCGTGGGTTTTGAAGTTGGCAAAACCAACTTTGCCTTTCACAATGCTGTCGTTTTTAAAGAACAGGTAGGTGCCGTTGAAATAGCCCGCGCGGTTGGCGTGTTTGAAAAACTGATGGATGCGTTCGGCTTTTTCATCTGCAAACCCTGGAACCTCTTCCGGAATATCAGGTGTAAACCGGATACCCGCATCGGTCGGGATGCGCGTCGCATAGCTTCCCAGGAGCAGGGGGAGCAGGAGCCAGAGAAACGCTTTGATACGCATGTTGCAAAAGAATGCAGGAATATTGCTTTTGTGCAAACGCAATTTCTTCCCGAATCTTGTTTTAACGGTGCAAAAATCGTGCAATTTGTAGTGTACGTGCTACAAGTTGTTCAGGGTTGTTCTGCTAACCAGGCTTCCAGCGCCTTCACACGCTGCCTTAGCAAGCTAAAAAAACGATAACGCAGCTTTTCAGCATAACCTGTCAGATTGAGGCTGCGGCGCAGGAGCAGGTCGTTCCAGGTTTCGGTTTGGCGGCAGTAATCCTGGTTCGAAGTGCTGAGATAATGCATGGTATGGTGACCGGCGTAAACACGTTGAAAACCTTTGGCATAGAGCATCAGGCTGCCATTGAAAACGGCGATTTCACTCCAGAAAAGCTGGAAATCGTTTTCGCGGTGTTTGCGGCCGGTGCGCGCCTGTTCCTGCAGGTCGTCGAGCAAAAGGTGCAGGTCCGCCGTCACAGCGAGGGCGTCTTTGGCTGTCGCGAAATGACCGGTTTCCATATCGTATCGGATCTGCCGCAAGGTGCTGTCGAGGCTGTACTCCGACCACACTTCAAGCGAAGGAATGCGCATGTAGAGCTTATAAATGCCGGCTGCGGCTTCATCGCGTTGAAGATCTTGGATGGCCGGATCAAAGCGGGAAGCTGTATCATCGGCATATAAGCGTTCCCAATGGTAATGTTTGAATGCGCGCAATTGGCGGTAGCCGTACATGCGGAAAGGAATGATGTCTTCCTGGGTATGTACGATCCGTGCTTCCGGGTCTTCCGACAGCGTTTTACCCAACAGCAAGAGGCGCTCCAGGTTTGAAGTCCGGCTGTCGTGGTCGTTAGCGGCAGCTTCCAGTTCAAATACAATTTGCCCTTTGCCCGAGGCAGCGAGTGCATCGAGGCTCAAACCCAGTGCGGCTGCCAGTTTGATGCCTTCTTCCAGTGTCAGGGGAGATTGCCCGCGAAGCCGGCGATAGGCAGCATCCAGGCTGATATCCAACACATCCGAAACCGTTTGCGCTGCATTCCGGTTGGCCGGTATCCCTGCCCGCAGCCATTCTGCGATATCGGGCGGGTTGGAATTGTTGCTCATATTTCAAAAGTAAAGTAAAAAGTTTATTGAAATACGCATTTTATAAAGTGTAAAATTGGGATAGTTTGCGTAAGTCGCGTTTATATCGCGCTATATTTGTTAAATATTTGCGTATTATGCGAATTTTGGTTGGAGTTGTTTATCGTATACAAATAATGAGGGTCGTGCAGCGTTCAATTTTGCTTCATTATGAAAGCAACATGCAAAACCCGCATCCGCCTGGCCTGCCTGATGGCCTTGGGCTTCAGTAACATTTTCGATGCCCGTGCGCAGGTTAAAACGCAGAAGCCGGTGATAGCAGTAGCAGGCGTTGAGACATCCTTTGCAGCCAACAACCGCAATATGCTGGCGGATATCGCGAGGTTCGAACTCATCCGCATGGATACCTTCCAGGTGCTCGATAGCTACGACCATGCGCAGCGCAGCGGGGCAGAGACCACTGCAAGCTGTTATTCATTGCCTTGCCTGAAAAGCTTTGGTGAGGGGAATAAAGCAGATCTGATTTTGTTCGGGCATGTGAGCGACCTGGGTAAGTCGTTTGTGGTCACCTTTCGGTTGGTCGATG
>CANHTS010000015.1 GCA_947463435.1 Flavobacteriales bacterium
GGATACTTTACAATCTAAAAACGGCAACTACACACTTCGACAAAGTGCTTGTGTCGACGCCACATTCCCGGAAAGAAACGGTGCAGCGCCTTACGCCCGCGCCTGCTTCCATAAAAAACCCAACCGCTGGGAAGTGCAATTGCTGCATCCGCTCAACCGCCAATACAGTGCCGGTGGACCACAAGCCCTGACAGATGGTATCGAAGGCGATTTCGAATGGCAAAAAGGAAACTGGCATGGCATCCAGGGTCAGTCTTATCTCGCCATCATCGATCTGAAAGACACGCAAACAGTCAAGCATGTCGATGTGCGGTTTTTGCAAGACACGAGAAGTTGGATCGTATTCCCTTCCGGTGTAGACTTCAGCTTCTCGGCAGACGGCGTCAACTGGAGCGATGCCTATTCGTATTCCCATAGCGTTCTTCCTGAAGAACCGAATGTAAAAATTTTAACCCTGGGCGGGGAAATCAATTTGTCCGGCATCCGGTATGTAAAGATGGAGGCCTTTCAGTTTGGTCCTTTGCCGGCCTGGCACCCCGGAGCGGGCGGCCAAAGTTTCATTTTTGTTGATGAAGTACGGTTAAGGTGAGGAAGGAATGGGGTTTGAAAAATCAATGCATATTAAGGCATACTGAGCCAGCCCCCATAACAGCAGATTAAATCTTCAAGGCCGTGCTCCTTTGAACTCAATAGTATCTTGCATCAACGAACTACGCTTCTTATGCGCATTTGGAGCACGAAAGGTTCAGCGTAAACAACGCTTCAGGATATCCCTGCCAGCGTTCTCAATCTGTCGCAGCAACCGGCTAAAAGATCCCGGAGCACTTTAGCAGCATGGTGAATGCTATGTATGGTCGCGCTCACTTGTCCTATTTCCAGTTCGCCTTTTTCCGGATACCCTTCTTAGCGCGACCGTGCCTCAAAAGGATTTGCATCTCTTCTTTGGAGCGCCCCGGGCATAAGCCGCTTCTATTTCCGGATGTGATTTATTTCTGATGGTTAACACTGGGGTTAACTCCTTGAGCGTAAGCCTGGTGTAAAACAACCTGCCTGCGCAATGGCTGATTTCAAATTATTCGCATGCGCTGCTTTCTATGGTGGCTGCAAAGCGGCATCCCGCCTGAACGGCTTCCGTATCCAGACAAAGGGCTGCTGCCAACGCCGCCCCGCTGTCAACGCCTCCTGTAGCAATCAGCGACAGTTATACCACCTCGTGAATCATCGGCATCAGATACATGGTAGTCCACTATTATGTCCACCCGCTTTAAAAGCATTCCGCCACAGTGGCGTCCAAACCTGACTGTGCTCATTTCAGGGCGAACTTTAGGTTGGCCACCACATGCACCACCGTGATGCCGCGCTCCTTCAGCCAACCCGTCCAGGTGGCAGGGTTGCCGGCACTGGTGAATACCACCTTTACGCCAACCTTAGCAATGATGTTCATGTGCTGTTCGATATCCGGATATTGCAGCGGCATATGCACCCCGAATAGTTGCTGCGTCGCGGCTTTACAACGTCGTATCTGCTCGCGCAGCTCCTCCGGGTATATGCTCCCTGAACCAATTAAACCGAGTCCACTGGTGTTGCTCAGCGCTGAAGCCAACTCCAAGCCACTGGATCAGATCATGCCTCCCAATATGACCGGAAACCAGATTCCCAAAAGCTCCGTAACACGCGTGCGCACAACGGTAAAGTAAGTCAGGCAGCGCATTAACTTATTTTTTAGTCTTGTGAATTTACTTTTATTTGTAAACAAACACCTTAAATTCATGCGAAAACTGCTACTTTCTATCACCCTGTTGGTTTTAAATACCGCATTGGCACAGGGCCAAAGGGCGGTTTCTACAGCAAACTGGCAACAATACTGTGTAGATTTAAAGTTTGACGATGCCAGCGGACAACTGCTGTTTGGGCGTATTCCGGAGCATCGCTACGTAGCGGCAGCTGAATTTCCGCGATGGTTTACCCTCAATTCCGCTTGGGGTGAGCAGGATGGATTAAAACTCATTGGGGAATTCAGGGATGATCTGGGTATGCTTCATTACCGATATCAGCAGATCCATGAAGGTAAAGAAGTTTATACGGCTCAGGTAATCAGCCATACCATAGAAGGCCGGGTGGTTTCATTCAACGGGCGCTGGCATGAAGGCGGTTTTCCTGCAGGAACGGCAACCTTAGATGAACCAAACGCGCTGAACAAGGCCCTTGAACATGTTGGAGCTGAAAGCTACAAATGGCAAATTCCTGAGGAAGAAGCCGAATACCGTAATATAAAAGATGACCCTCATGCCACCTATGCACCCAAGGGCCGGCTGGTATGGCTACCGGAGCGATTTGCCCCGGGCAGTGGTTCCTTGAAACTTGTCTGGTTATTTGATATCTATGCCCATGAACCCATGAGCAGGCAAAATCTGTTCATAGATGCACAAACGGGCGCAGTGTTGGAAACAGAAAATCTGATACATGCCGGAGATTCCAAAGGGGTTGCAAAGACCCGCTACAGCGATACCCAGCGTATTGTTACCGACAGCCTGAGCAAGACTTCATACCGACTGCGCGAAACCGGCAGAGGTGGTGGCGTGGAAACCTTCAACATGCGCAAAGGAACGAATTACGGCACAGCCGTTGATTTCACTGATACGGACAACTTCTGGAACAACACCAACACCAACTGGGACGAGGTGGCTACCGATGCCCATTGGGGGGCAGAAAAAACCTTTGATTTCTTCAAGGTGATGTTCAACAGAAACAGCTTTGACAACAACAACGCTAAAATACGCAGCTATGTGCATTACAGTGCCAACTATGCCAATGCGTTTTGGAACGGCTCGGTTATGACGTATGGCGATGGAAGCACTTCTTCTTCCCTCAAGGTGCCTCTTACCGCACTTGATGTATGCGGACATGAAATCGCGCACGCGGTTACAACCTATTCTGCAGGATTGATTTATTCCTATGAAAGCGGTGCCCTGAATGAATCTTTCTCCGATGTATTCGGAAATGCCATCGAACGTTGGGCGAGAAGTAAGAAGTGGAACTGGCGCATCGGTGAAGACATCACCTCCACGGGTAACGGCATCCGCAACATGGCCAATCCCAACAATTTCAACCACCCGGATTGTTATAAAGGTTCTTTTTGGTGGACGTCTGCAGGCGACAATGGCGGTGTTCACGTGAACAGTGGGGTGCAGAACTACTGGTACTACTTACTCAGCGACGGCGGCAGCGGAAAAAATGACCTGGGAAAGAACTTCAATGTGGACAGCATTGGGTTCCTCAAGGCAGCGCGTATTGCTTACAGAAACCTGACCGTTTACCTCACTCCTTCTTCACAATACGCTGATGCGCGCACTTACGGCATTATGTCGGCCGCCGATTTATATGGAAACTGTTCCAAAGAAGTCATCAGCACCACCAATGCCTGGTACGCAGTGGGCATAGGAAATGTCTACGACAGTGGTTTTGTGAAGGCTGATTTCGTGTCGGATACCTTCTTCTGCCGCACGCCGGCCAAGGTGGATTTCATCAATACCAGTGCCAATGCCAAGTCTGCAGAATGGTGGTTCGGCGATGGCAATATGTCTAACATCTATAACCCCGCCAATACTTATCAGAACTATGGAAGTTACTCGGTCAAGCTGAAGGTACTAAGCTGCTTCAAGAACAGGTACGATTCTATCACCAAAACGGCCTGGATCAGGGTTGACTCTACTCTTGATATCTGTCAGGGAATTGTGATGCCGGCTTCGGGCAGAGATACAGCCCAAGCCTGCAGAGGTATTGTGTATGATCAGGGTGGGGAAGGCAATTACTTCCAGAACAACACTTCCATAATGCACCTCACCGACCCCGGTGCGGATAGCATGATTGTACAATTCACCATGGTGGACCTGGAGCAGAAGTACGATACCATTTACCTTTATTCCGGCTGGAAATTTACCGGAGCAACACCTTGGAAAACTACTACAGGGCTGATGAACGGCGGTTTACCCATTCGCATTCCGGGCAATACCGTAACCTTTAAGTTCTGGAGCGATCAATTGGTGGCAGGCAAAGGCTTTAAGGCGAAATACTATTCTGTGCGCAAGCCATTAAAGGTAAATGCAGGTAATGATACCACGCTTTGCTATGGCGACTCCATGCAACTGAAGGCCGGCTTTTCAGGCGGCCATGCCCCTGACCTGCGGGTAAGCTGGAAGGGTTGGCCTACCGGCGTTTCCCCCATTGTAAAACCTACCGACACAACCACCTACACCGTAACACTTTTCGACCTGTGCTCCGGTCTTTCGGTGAGTGACCAGGTAAAACTCTCCGTGTTGAAGCCGCTGAGCGTCCAGGTGATGAAAGACAGCGTGATTTGCAGCGGAACCTCGGCAATTTTGCGGGCCACCGTGAGCGGCGGCATGGCCGTTTCACGCAAACTAACCTGGAATCCGGGCAACCTGAACGGAACCTTTGTAACTGTAAAACCAGGTGCAACCACGCTTTATCAGGCTGTGCTTTCCGACGGCTGTACCGATAGGCAGGATACCGCTCAGGTGAATATTTGGGTAAAACCTGCCCTCAATGTCACGGTTAAAACGGCAGATACGCTCCTTTGCATAGCCGATTCTGTGCGGCTTTCCGCCAGCGCATCGGGTGGAGATACCATTCATTATCAATACTCCTGGAACCGCGGTTTGGGTCTGGGTGCCACGCAGAAAACCAAGCCCGCAAGCGATGGTTGGTACATAGTTTCCCTCAGCGACGGTTGCTCAGCACCCGCTACTGCTGATTCTGTATATGTGCGCTATCGTCCACTGCTGAATGTCACACTTGACCCGGATACGCTCATCTGCGTGGGCCGCCAGGTGTTTTTGAGGTCAAAACCTTCGGGTGGTATACGCACAAAACACGAACTCATTTGGGATCAGGGGCTCCCCCCGGGTAATAAAACCCAAACCGTTGGGCCAAAAACCACTACGATGTACCGTGTTACGCTGAGCGATGGTTGCATGAATCCGGTTACAGACAGCGCAAAAGTTACCGTTCGCCTGCCCCTGCAGCTCACCCTGAACCGCGATACACAAATCTGTTACGGTGCTCCGCTCACCCTGAATGCAGGTCTGGCTGGCGGACTCCCCTCCGGTTATAACCTTACCTGGAACCAAGGTCTGGGTAGCGGCACTGCGCATAATGTTTCCCCGCTGAGTAATACCACCTACGTAGCGATACTGAAAGATGGCTGCACTGTGACCCCGGATACCGCGCAAGTCAATGTAACTGTTCGGGCTGAACTGGCCGCCGCACCGGTGTATAAAAACCTTGTTTGCCCAAATGATTCCGTGCAGGTAAACCTGGTGTTGTCCGGCGGTTTGCCCCTGGCACGCAGCATTACCTGGATGGGCAGCATCTACAACGCCCAAAATCCATTCAAGTTTAAACCTATTGCTTCCGGATTCTTCCACTACTCCGTGAGTGACAAATGCTCCCGTACGCTCAACGATTCAGTGTATGTTACCGTGAGCACCCCGCCTGTGGCAGGAGCAGAGCCGGTGTCATTCAACGTATGTTCAGGAATTCAGGCTTCCATCACAAACCTGAGTTTCGGTGCAGTGAGCTGGAACTGGACCTGGTCCGATGGACAAAAGGTCAGCGATAATAACGGAAACCGTATGTTCCGCGATACAGGACTCTACGGGGTGAAACAGGTGGTGAAGAATGCCGATGGTTGTGTGGATTCTTTCCAGAAACCCGCCTTCATACGCGTACATGGACAGCCTGTTGCCGACTTCAGCTGGAACCCACTGAATCCTACCTCGCTGAATCCCCTCACCAACTTCACTGATTTATCCAAGTATGCGCAGACATATTACTGGGAATTCGGTGATGGCGGCGGCAGCAGCGATGCAAATCCGCAGCATAGCTACAGCGATACCGGCACCTATCTGGTAAGGCTTATCGTGCGCAACAGTATCGGTTGTGCCGATACCATGGATAAACCTTTGTTGGTGCGCGATTTGTTTATGCTATCCGTGCCAAATTCCTTCTCACCCAACGGCGACGGACTGAATGATGTGTATAAACCTACCGTCATCGGGCACAAGTGGATGCGCTTTGAAATATACAATCGCTGGGGTGCGCTGATGTTCCGGGGTGATGAACAGCACGCCTGGGATGGAACCTTTGAAGGCAAACCGGCCTTGCAAGGCATCTATGCGGTGAAGGTGTTTGTAAAAGACTGGGAGAACAAGACCCACTTCGACCGGGAAACCATCAACCTTTTGCGTTGACCGGTTATTCCCTTGCGCGGCGGCGATTTTCGAACAACCACCAGAACGGACGGCGATGATGCTGTGCCCTGAAATTCCTGCCCATGTAATAACCAATATGGCCAATGGCCTCGTTCGGGTAGTCAGTGAGCAATACCCGTTTCAGGTCATCGGCAGAAATAGTTCATTCCACCATTATACCTTTCTATGTGGTCTATTGTTCCGTGTGATGATCATTTCCTGTCAATACAATGCGAAAATCCCTTGTGCCGCAGGGTTGCACAAGGATAAGCATTTCAAAAAGTTAACCCATGGTACCGAATCCACCGGGTAACAATACGAAGCCCTGGCCAACATTATTTTAACGGACAATGCCGTTGCCTTCCATCGCCTCCCTGGCCCAGGTCAACGCAATGCCGGCCTGCTCTTCTATGCCAAGGCTGGAGTTATCCAGAAGCCTGGCGTCTTCAGCCATGCGGAGCGGACTGTCGGCGCGCGAACTGTCTTGTTGATCGCGGCTGTTGAGGTTTTCGAGCACTTCATCCAATGTGGTGACAATGCCTGTTTGCTGCAGCTCACGGAAACGTCTGCCGGCGCGGATTTCCGGGCTGGCGGTCATGAATATTTTGAGTTCCGCATCGGGGAAAACTACCGTTCCAATATCGCGTCCATCCATCACCACCCCTTTGTCGCGCCCCATTTGCCGCTGCATATCAACCAGAAAACGCCTCACCGCAGAATGCTTGCTTACAGGGCTCACAGCAGCCGCAACTTCCATCGTCCGGATGCTTTTCTCTTCATTCACGCCATTCAGCAACAACTCGCTGCGGCCGTTATCCGGATGGATCTGAAAGCCAATCTGCAAGCCGGGCAACAGGGCTTCCATTTCCTTTTCATTGGTGATATCCGCACCGGCGCGAAGGGCAGCCAGGGTAACGGCTCTGTACATGGCACCGCTGTCAATCATCACGTAACCCAATTGCTGCGCAAGGTGGCGGGCAAGGGTTCCTTTTCCACAACTGCTGTGGCCGTCTATGGCGATGTTGATGCGCTTCATGCGCTGCAAAATTGCCCTAAATAATCAAGGCTTGCTCGATTTTTTCACTTTGAAATCTCCCGGCTTGAAGCTGAAAGTGAAGTGATTCATATTGAAACCGGGAAACAATGCAGCGCTGGCGTAAGTAATCTGGAAGCGCTCCACACGGAAGGTCATTCCCCAACTGAAGCCACTGGTACCTTTCCTTGCGTCTGTACTCATTTCGCGGCGCCGCAGGTGGTTATAGCCGAACATCAGTCCCCAGTTTTTGCTCAAAAGGAACTCACCACCCACCACCAAATGCCGTAACATCTTGTCGCCCAGTGTATTGCCACGAGCACCCTGGTTGTCATCGCCCAGGTCAAGAATGTTTCGGTTGGGAAGGAATTGGTTGTAGGTGATATCCGGTTGCTGCAGGTTATGCGCCACCAGATGTACCCGGAGCGGCATGTGTTCAAGGCGATGGGAAATGCCGAGTTGAATATCGGTTGCCAACGGTTCGCGTTTGCCTCCGCCGTAGGTCACCAACTGAAAACCAAGATTCCTCACCACGAGCGCCACCTGGGTTTGTTTCTCCTCCATGTTGTAATGCAGACCCAGATCGAGCGCCGGACCATTCCCGATATACGGACCCATGATGCTGTAGGCAAACTTGGCCGTGGCACCCACTGTCAGGCGTTTGTTCAATTCGTGACCGTAAGAGAATGCGATACAATTTTCTGAGGCGCGAAAATCGCCGGTCGGGTTTCCCCCGTCATCGTAGCCCGGGATCCGTCCATAATCGGAATAGTAGAAGCCCACGCCGCCCCAGCGCCCGGGCTTCAATTGTTGCACATATCCGGCATAGCCTGCATTGATATTCGACACATGATCCACGTAATTCAAAACAGCCCTTCTATCCATTTCCTTGTTGAATAGCGCAGGGTTTTGATGGATAAGGGCAGGATCGCGGTCGCGCATGGCGTTGATCATTCCTCCCATTGCCAGTACCCGCGCTGACGGGGCCTGGCTGAGGAATGCATAGGTACCGGAACCACCCAGTTGGGCAGCCAATGGCAAGGGCAACAATGCGAGGAGCGGCAGGAAAAGATTCAGACGCACGTAGCAAAAGTAACGGCTGAACAATCCCAAAAAACATAACCCAGCCGAAAAACGACCCGAACGTGAAGGTTGTGCCCTGAATTACGAACTTTGCAAGCATGCAGGTACACCGCTCGCTGGAAGGATTGCCCGACTTCCATCATCCCGTGCTCACACTGGGAACCTTTGACGGTGTGCACATGGGCCACAGGCGGATATTGCAGCGGGTACGTCAAATAGCAGATGAACAAGGCGGTGAAGCGGTATTACTCACCTTCTTTCCGCATCCCAGATTGGTATTGAATCCTGAAGACAATAGCCTGAAGCTGCTCAGTACCCTCGAAGAGAAGGCTGAACTTCTTGAAGTGCAAGGTATTGACCATCTGGTGGTTCTTCCCTTCGACGCACAATTTGCCCGCATGGCGGCGGAGGATTTTGTCAGAGACGTGCTGCTTCAATCGCTCAGAATGGAATCGCTGGTGGTTGGTTATGATCATCGCTTTGGCGCCGGACGGACCGGTGATTTCCAGCTGCTTTGCGACATGGCCAAGATCCACGGATTTCACGTGGAGGAGATTCCGGCTGCCTGGGTGGATGACGTAAGGGTGAGCAGTACGAAGGTGCGCAATGCGTTATTGGCCGGAGAAGTAAGCGAAGCAGCGCGATGGCTTGGTTACGCATACAGCTTCGAGGGTATGGTGGTACACGGGCGCAAGCTGGGCAGGGAACTCGGCTATCCAACCGCCAATATTGAACCCCTCGAAAGCCTGAAGTTGATTCCGGGTATTGGGGTGTATGCGGTTGAAGTCGAAACCCCATCGGGTATTTACGGAGGAATGGCGAATGTCGGTAACAATCCGACTATCCCCGGTAAAGGTTTCAGCATTGAAGCGCACCTCTTTGGATTTGAGGGGGACATTTACGATATTGCGGTCCGTTTAAAATTTCGGTTTTTCTTAAGGAATGAACTGAAATTCAATGACTTAAATGCCTTACAGGAACAACTGCATACCGACAAAAAAGAAGCGCTCAGGCAGCTCATGGCTGTATAGGGCCTTGGCGGTAGTGGCTGTATTGTTCTTGGCGCAGCATTTCCACCTGGCCGCCAATAGCCTGTGCCACGCAAATGATTCAGATGGAATCCTTTCTGTCTGGACGCCCGATCCCGTTCCAGGGCCACATCCCGGCTACCAGATGTGGGATATGTATGCCTATTGGGATACGTTTGCCATCAATCCTTATCAAATGGCCGCCAGCTCATTGCCCGACAGCTTGATGCTCCATATCCTGCACATGGATTGCGGCTTCAGTATGCCGATTGCCGGCGCCCTTACTTCGGGCTTTGGCTATCGTTGGGGCCGCCAGCACAAGGGTATCGATTTGGATCTGAATACAGGCGACACCGTGGTTTCGATGTTCGACGGCGTGGTTCGCGTTTCCGGATATCACAGCGGCTTCGGCAATGTGGTCCTGGTGCGTCACCACAACGGACTGGAAACGGTTTACGGACATTTATCGCGGCGCTATGTAAAACCCGGCGATATGATTTATGCAGGCCAGGCTGTAGGACTGGGCGGAAGCACCGGCCGCTCCACCGGTCCGCACCTGCATTTCGAAACCCGGTTTATGGGCTTGGCTTTCGATCCGCAACGCATCATCAATATCGACAGTGGAGAGCTGTACGACGAATACCTGACCATCACACCGGAACTATTCGAAATGCCCGCTCCTCCGCCATCCGCATACAAAACACGTAAACCTGCATCCTATTACAGGCGTTCCCAATACCGGCACAAGCATTGATTCCCGTTTGGGTACTTGCTGCCGCCTGAATAGCTTTGCACCCCTGCAACATGGACCGCAATTCTCTCATTGGCTTTAGCCTCATCTTCCTCATTCTCATTGGCTATTACTGGGTTACCAAACCTTCTGACGCCGAACTTGCCCGGCAACAGAAGTCACGCGACTCCATTGCGCTGGTAAAACAGCAGGCCGAAAAAGCAAAAGTAGCTGCCACGGACAACCAGGATACGCTGGCACCGGCCGCGAAACCCGCCGTAGATACGGCAGCCATGCGCGAAGAACTGGGCGGATTTGCTGCCTATGTTGGAGGTACTGAGCAGGAAGTCACCATTGAAAACGACAAACTCGTTGTAACACTCAGCAACAAAGGGGGTCGGATCAGTTCAGTAAGGCTCAAAGAGTTCAAGCGGAGCGATGGAAAGCCCCTGGTGCTGTTCGAACCCAAACACAGCGGATTCTATTACGAATTCTTCACCAACCGTAGCAGCCTGCGCACCGATCAGTTCTATTGGGAGCTGGCTTCAAAAACGGCTGATGCTGCCACTTTCCGTCTGACGGATGGCAAAGGCAGGACCATGTTACAAGAGTACAAGTTGTCAAAATCGCAATACCTGGTTGATTACAATCTTGTGTTTGACAGCATGAACCAAGTGGTGCTGAAAAACCGGCCGGATATCAAGCTGGTTTGGGAAAGCACCTTGCCGCTTCAGGAAAAAGAAGTGAAGCGCGAGGCCGAAACGAGCACGATTTACTACCGTTTGCCGGAGGAAAGTCCGGAATACATCAGCGAGCGCGATTTCGAAACCAAGGAATTGCAATCGCGCATCCAGTGGGTATCGTTCAAGCAACAGTACTTTAACAGCACCCTGATTGCCCGCGAGAACTTTGACAAAGGCGCGCGTCTGACGACAGAAGAGACGAAGCTTCCGGGGCATATCAAAGGGCTGCGCAGCGAGTTGTACCTTCCCTATGACCTGTCGGACCGCAAGGTTTTCGGCATGCATTTCTTCTTCGGACCAAACCACTTCCAAACCTTGAACCAGGTGGATGTTGGCACCGGAGATCTGGATATGCACCGGATTATTCCACTGGGCTGGGGCGTATTCCGCTGGGTGAACCGCTTCATTGTAATCCCGGTTTTCAACTTCCTGGACGACTATATCGGCAGCTATGGAATCATTATCCTCCTGCTGACCATCATCATCCGGATATTGCTGTTGCCTTTGGTTTTCAAAAGCTTTGTTTCAACAGCGAAAATGCGCCTGCTGAAGCCGGAGCTGGATGCCATCAAGGAAAAGCACAATGGCGATTTGCAAAAAGTTCAGGTAGACAGCCTGGCACTCTATCGCAAAGCCGGTGTGAGCCCAATGAGTGGCTGTTTCCCGCTTCTGTTACAGATGCCGGTACTCATAGCGCTCTTCCAATTCTTCCCTTCCAGTTTTGAACTGCGCCAAAAGGCTTTCCTCTGGGCACTGGATCTTTCTCAATACGACAGTATCTGGAATTTCCCGGGCGGTTTCAATTTGCCCGGGTATGGCAACCATGTGAGCTTGTTTACCCTGCTGATGACCATTTCGACGGTGTTGTACACGCACATGAACAACCAACTGACCGGTGTTACAGGTCAGATGAAATGGATCGGTTACCTGATGCCTGTGATTTTCATGGGCGTTCTGAACGACTACGCTTCCGGACTTACCTATTACTACTTCGTGAGCAACGTGGTTGGATTCGGACAACAATGGATGTTCAAGGCGATGGTCGACGAGAAGAAGCTGCATGCCAAAATGGAGGCCAACCGCAAGAAGCCGGCTGCGCCTAAAACCGGCTTTCAGAAGCGGATGGAAGACATGATGAAGCAGCAGCGCGAAATGCAGCAGCGCCGCGGCAATAACCTGCCTCCGAAGAAGAAGTAAAACGTACGTTTTAACAGGAGGTCAAGGCAATTGCTTTGGCGTCAGGTGGTTTCGGTGCCATGCTGTTCCGCTATTTACGCGTTGCTTTGAGCAAGCCTGAATGGCTTGGGTGAGCAAAGTCGTCTCCCAACCTGCGCCGGGAAAGTATTCGCACGCTTCATGATAATCCGGACACCACAGTCCAAAACCCACGCCAGGTAAGCTTCCACACGCTTCCCGATATTCGCAAAACAGCGGCCTGCAACCAACATTCAGTCCGCCGATCGAATCCGATTAATTTGTCCTTGGATTATCAGGATTTATCGTGAACCAGACGTGGATACTTCATTTGACCTATATTTGTATAAAGTAATTCTAATCATCATGAAAAAACTCTTCATCCTCGCCCTTAGCCTCGGTGCCTTCAGTGCCGCTCAGGCACAGAATGTAGATGCTGCCGGCAACGAAATCAAGTCGAACAGCAACCAGACCGATCAACCGGCCATCACTACCTCAACCGGCACCCAAGCGCCTGCTGTGACACCAGCCACTCCTGCTGCCAAGCCTGCTTGCGCAGGTTCTAACGCCGGCACAGGTGAAGTAAAATCTTGCTGCAAAGCCAAAACAGCTTCAGCTGCCGGCGCTCCCGCCTGCGCCGGAACCGGCACTGCCGCTGCAGGTCAAACCAAAGCTTGCTGCAAAGACAAAGCTGCTGGCGCTTCTGCCTGCACCGGTCATGCACAAACAGGTGATGCTGCCGGCAGCGCCCAAAAGCCTGCTTGCAACAAACCTTGCACCGGCCACGCTGCCCCTGCACAGCCCGCTACTACCCCTGTTCAACCGAACAACCAGTAATCGGATTTAACAACTGAAATCAACAGAAACCCCTTCATAACGAAGGGGTTTTTTGTTGCCCCTTAGCGTAATTTCGCAGCATGTCGCCCATTGCACGAACCGCCCTCCGCATCGGTATCCCGGTTCTGCTGCTGGCCGCGATTGTGGCCTTTTACCTGAGAGCCAACTTCCGCAGCCGTAGCGGACTTTTCCTCGTCGTTCCGGCGGATGCAGAATGGGTTTACCAATTCCGGACGCGCAGCATCCTGAAAGATGTGCAACAACAGCCGATGCCCTGGCTCGATTCACTCAACACGCGCGTAAAAACACTTCCGGCGTTTTCAGGCATCAGCGATCCGCGACAGCTGGGCCTCGACCTCTTCAGCGATCTGATCGTCTTCCGAACCAAAGACGGATTGCACGCCGCAGTTCAGATGAACGATGAAAGTGAATTCAGATCTTACCTAAAAAACCTGCAAGGCAAAGGCTTGTCAGGTGTCATTGACAAAGAGCAATTCAGCTATGTGCAGGCTACAGCGCAACCGCTGTTCCTTGCCTTCCGGCACAAGCTCGTTACCGGTTTCATCCCTTTTACCGACAGCGGTTCTGCATACGACTTCCGCAAAGCAGAACAAGTGTTTACCCATCTCTTTAACCCCGATAAACCCAGAATAGGCGCCGATACCGCCTATCAGGCCTGGCAGAGAACTTCACCCCATATCAGCTATTGGAAGTCGAACAATTACCCCGGAAAACTTCCTTCCACCCGTATTAATTTCAAAGACGGAATTGCCAAGGTTCAATACGCCAACGACAACAACAATCAACTCTCCCCGCTCCTGCTCTTCCACCATGCCAGCGCGGGTACCTTCAACGGCGAAGCACAAACAGCCCTCCTTGATCAGCAAAACCGGCTGAGCGACATCGAATACCTGAATCTCACCCTTTCCGTTTTCTGCGAACACCTGCAACTTATTACCCAATGAAACCCGCCATCCAAGACCTACTCTCCCGCCGCATCCTCGTAATCGACGGTGCCATGGGAACCATGATACAGCAAGAGCGCCCCGACGAAGACGCTTACCGGGGCGATCGCTTCAAAGACTATCCCCATTCCCTCAAAGGCAATAACGATTTGTTGGTGCTCACGCAGCCCAACATGATCGCCAAAATCCACCGTGCGTTTCTCGATGCCGGAGCCGATATCATCGAAACCAATACCTTCAACGCCAACCGCTATTCCATGGCCGACTACCACATGGAAAACCTGGTGCGCGAAATCAATCTGGAAGCCACGCGCATCGCCAAAGCTGAAGCCGATGCATTCACCCTCGCCAACCCGGACAAACCCCGTTACGTAGCAGGTGCCATTGGTCCGACAAACCGAACCGCCAGCCTGAGCCCGGATGTCAACAACCCAGGCTACCGCGCTGTGAATTTCGACGACCTGCGAAGCGCCTACCGCGAACAGACAGAAGCATTGATGGACGCAGGTTGCGATCTCCTTCTCGTCGAAACGGTTTTCGACACCCTCAATTGCAAAGCCGCCCTTTTCGCGATCAACGAATTAAAAGAGGAGCGCAACTCCGATATCCCTGTGATGGTTTCCGGCACCATTACCGACGCAAGCGGCAGAACATTGAGCGGACAAACAGCCGAAGCTTTTTGGGTGAGCGTCAGCCATGCCAACTTGCTGAGTATCGGTCTGAACTGTGCCCTAGGCGCAGAAGAAATGCGCGCCTATATCGAGGCCCTCAGCCGCAACGCCTGGATTTATACCACCCTCTACCCCAACGCAGGTCTGCCCAACGAATTCGGCGAATACGACGATTCACCAGAAAGCATGGCCAAGGTTATGGGTAGCTTTTGTGAAGCCGGCTTTGTGAATGTAGTGGGCGGCTGCTGTGGAACTACGCCGGATCATATCCGTGCCATCGCCAATGCAGCAGCTAAATACAGTCCGCGGGCTATTCCCCAACTGAGCGCTGTATCCTGAACCACGCACCACTCAGCGCCATTCCACCTTTCGGAGACTGAGGTACTTGCGCTGCGAAACCTTTCGCGTTGTAAACAGACTGTCGTTGGCATAGCGCCTGTCCCATTCTTCGGCATCAGTCAGCACCAGCCATTGTACGCTGTGCTGTTGCATGATTTTCCAGACGGTTTCCGGACTGTAATCGCTGAAAAAACGATAGCCACGGCGCTCCAGAAAGTAGAGCTGGTTGTTTGGCGTTTCATCGTAACCGGTCAGCAAGCCGGGATTGCCACGCGGAACGCCCGCTTCATCCAGCCATTTGCCTGCGCCCGGCCAGGTTCCGGCATCCGTCAAGGTCTGGTTCCAATAACTCCCGGGTCTGTAACGCTCGTCGAGATAATGCGCGGTATTGGAATAATGCCTGACGGGAAGGAAAAGCAGCAGGATCAATACCAGCCATCCGAATAAGCCCCGGCGTTCAGCAAAACGAACCGTCCGCAGGTATATCAGGATGAGCAGGAAAAAGAGTGGCAGGAAGTAGAAAATGAAGTAATAATCGTGGTAAAGGAATTGGAACTGCAGCAAACCATAAATACCCAATGCAGCGCCTGAGTAGAGGAAAGCAGGCAGCCAAAGCAAGGGTTCGCTGCGGCGGCGGTAATACAATACGGCCAGCCCGGCCAGCGCCACAATCGGTAAAAACCACCCGGGGTAAAGATTTTCCAACCAATTGGTAAAGGTGCTGTGGAAGAGTTCACGCGCATTGTTCCAGTCTTTAGCCGGCTTGATATTCAAGAGGAAATGCGGATTCCCGTATTGCTTGTTCAAAGCCGCTGCATAGCGATACCAGCTGCCGATTGCCAGCACAGCCATAGCCACCGGCAAGGCATAACCGAGCTTGGACAACCATGGCTTTTGCCTGAAAAATGCACCCAGATAAGGAAGCAATAAAGCCGGGAGTAAACCGGCAGCAAACGTCACTTTGATGAGACCGGCAAGGCAAAGGAAGAACACGCCGAACAGGTATAAACCGGGACCGGACTTCCGGAACCACCAGGCGATGAAAAAATACCAGGCGATCAGGCTGAAGCCAAAGGCGGCTGTATCGGGAATAAAGCCCGGCGCATAAAAGAAAAGCAGGGGCGATAAGCACCAAAGCGCCATCAACAGGAACCGGTGAAGCAACTTATTGATGAAGAAGCCTGTGATGAGGAACGCACACCATATCCCAAGGCTGTAAACCACAAAATTCAGGGTGCGAAACCAGGCATCATTAAAACCAAAGACCTTGTACAAGCGCGAGGTCAGCCAGGGCATAACAGGCATCTCACCGGCTACGATGCCATCGCCGAAACGCACTTCATGGATCCGCGGATGCAGGATATCGCCATCGGTATACGCAAAATTCCAGGCCAGCGAAGCCCGGTCGCATTGCGCGCTTTGGTGCATTCCCTGCGGTGGCCGTTGCAGATAATCGTATACGCCCAAAGGCCAGCAGAGTAACAACCAGGCGAGCCAGAACCAGACCGACTGCCGTGTGCGCTCAGACCATTCAAATCCCGCCATTGCTCCTGCAAAGATGCACTTTCCGCGAAAATGGCCCGCCCATGAACCGCAAGGCCCCATCCTGCGTTAATTTTGTAGTATGAGAATCATGAATCGCATTGGTCTTACCGCCGTCGTGTTGAGCAGTCTGGCTGCTTTTACTGCCTGCAATACCGCTCAGGGACAGCAAAAGCTCGAACCCGCGGCCTTCGAAAAAGAACTCCAGACCAGCGGCGCTCAGGCCGTTCTGGTGGATGTACGCACACCCGAGGAGTTCGGAACCGGTCACCTGCAAGGCGCACAGAATATCGACTTCCGCGCGGCCGACTTCGAAGCACAGATCAGCAAACTCGATCTGAATAAGACCGTATTCATCTATTGTGCCAGCGGAGGCCGGAGTGAAGAAGCCGCTTCCCTGCTTACACGCAAAGGCTTCAAATCAATCCGCGAAATGCAAGGTGGTATCATTGCATGGCGCAACAATGGTTTGCCGCTTGCCAATGCCAAACCCCTGCCCCGCGACTATACCCCCGAACAATTCGACGAAGCCATCAGCGGCGACAAATTGGTGATGGTAGATTTCTACACCACCTGGTGTGGTCCCTGCAAAATGATGGCGCCGGATATCGAACGCGTCAAGCAGGAAATGTCTGATAAGGTAATCGTGATGAAAATCGATGCCGAAGCCTATACCGACCTGTCGTCGCGCTACCGCATCAGCGGATACCCGACCGTAATGTTCTTCAAGAAAGGTCAGACGCTGCGCACCCTCATGGGCCGCCAGTCGTTCGAAGAACTGGCCATGAACGTGAATATGTTTCAGTAAGCTGCAGCTTCAGCAATAAAAAAGCCGACTTCAGGGTCGGCTTTTTTTATGGGAATAAGTTCTCAATGGATGCTTTATGGCGTCTCGGGCCGCAAGGGGCGATGCTCCCTGAACAAATCAAAATCAGGATAACGCCCGAAAAGCCGACCCAGCTCCCTGAGTTTTTCAGTCATGGCCATAAACTGATCCAGATACAGAGACTGCGCACCATCGCTGAGCGCCTCTTCGGGCTGATTGTGCACTTCCACAATCAAACCATCGGCACCGGCAGCAACAGCAGCGTAGCACATGGGCGGAACCAGATCGCGCACACCGGTGGCCTGGCTTGGATCCACTATCACCGGTAAATGACTCAGCGTCTTCACCAGCGGAACTACGGATAAATCCAGCGTATTGCGTGTGGCATTCTCGAAAGTCCGGATGCCGCGTTCACAAAGGATTACATTTTCGTTGCCGCCGAGCAGGATATACTCTGCCGCCAGCAACCACTCTTCCACCGTGCTGCTCATGCCGCGTTTCAGCATGACGGGTTTATTGATTTTACCCAGCGCCTTGAGCAGCGGATAATTCTGCATATTGCGTGTTCCAACCTGCAGCACATCTGCATATTCGCAGAGTTCCTCTATCCGGTCAACCGACATCACTTCAGACACCACGGCCATATTGAACTTATCGGCCGCTGCCCGGAGCAATTGCAAACCTTCCGTCTTGAGCCCCTGAAAGGCGTAAGGAGAAGTGCGGGGTTTATAGGCACC
Source organism: Flavobacteriales bacterium (assembly GCA_947463435.1). Lineage (GTDB taxonomy): Bacteria > Bacteroidota > Bacteroidia > NS11-12g > UBA955 > REEB481. Next base: position 18,001 of record CANHTS010000015.1, read on the forward strand.
ACCGCGTATCAGCCTGACGCCGATTTTGGAAAGGTATTCGGTGATGGTGAAAATCTGTTCGCGGTTTTCAACTGCGCAAGGTCCGGCGATGGTTACCAGTTCTGAAGGATCGCCAATGCGGCATCCATTCACCGTTACCACCGTGTTCTCCGCTTTCCATTCGCGGCTTACCAGTTGATAGGGTTTTCTGCGTTCCATGGTTGCTTAGTGGTATAACAGCGTAATCAGTCGTTCAGTTTGGTATAGGTTAAGACAAGCCGCGTTTTTCCGGGTCGGGTGTCGAAAACAGCCCTGGAACCGCTCACCGGATTGTCGGTAGGGATGAAAAGCAACAAACCGGGATCCTTATAATCCGGATTGGCCGCATACTGCCCGATCGTTTTCTGCATCTGAAAGGTGATGTTGAAGCGATACTGGTTGTTATTCAGCACCCCGCCGTAGTCTGGATTCTCGGAGAAATCAATAATCGACGCGCTGCGCGGGCGGTTCAATGAGAACGGTCTGCCGAGGTTCAAACGGGCCGGGGCTGGATAATAACCGCCTGCAGTTCCGTCTTTCAATACCGCGATCAGCTCTGCTTTGTGTATTACCACATTGCCATTCTTCACAAGGTTGCCGAGATAGGGAAGCCTGAAATGGGTCTTGCATCCCGCCATGGCTTGAGCAAACGCCTCGCCATAGGCTTTGGCCGGATTGGCAAGCTGCTCTGTGAGGGCAGCAGAACGTGCCTCGGTCTTGAAGAAATTCGCTGCTGTGGTCTTGTATCCGAACTCGTACTCGAGCTGTGCCGTATCGTTGTAATACACCAGGATTCGGGGTTTTACGGCAATGAGCTGCGATGGATTGAGGTCGAGCAAAGCCACGCCGCCTTCTCCCCTGTTCAGGTCGCGCTCGTCAGGCACCAGGGCAATGCCGCGTATATATTCAGCAAAAGCATCGCGCGATTGGGTTGCAGAAGCAGGCGCGCGGAACAGGATATCAGCAAAATCGGATGAAAGCCGCATCCTGAGCCCGGGATAAAAGAGAATCTTTCCCTTCCCGTAACGCATGGAATCGAAAGAAGAACTCTTCACCAGGCCGCGGTAGAAGCCGATACGCTGCGCCTCTTTTTCCATCTTGTCTGAACTGTAATATGCCCTGTCTGCCTTGATTCTTTCTTTCAGCCGGTATGCGCTGATCTGCTGAATGGTCGCAGGGTTGCCATAAAAATTGGATCCGGGCGGGTAAGGAATGAACAATACCGCTGAGTCGAGCCGTGAGCCAGTGGGGAAAACAACACCCGGCTGAACGGGATATAGGTTAGCAGCCACTCCGGCCATTGCCTCCCCAAAAAGCGGATCGTTCATCTGGCCGAGCAGGAAGTAATTCAGGTTGCTGACCGGAATACTGTCTTCGGCCCAGGTTGCCGCTTCGATCGTGAAAGTGTCCGAGCGAGAGAGGCCGTACTTTCCAAGGTTGCCCTGTTCGCTCAGGGAAATGCTATCCTTGTACTTGTTGCAGGAAAAAAAGGCTCCCAGTGCGAGAACGGGGAGCCATTTGATCAGATTATTCACCGTGTGTTAAGACGAACCTGTTGCGCCAGGGTTACACTGCGGTATTCAGCAGTTGGTCATATAAATCGGAATAGCAATCCGCGCAGGCATCGTCGCTGTGGCGGATGCAAGGTTTGTCGGAGATATGCTTCGCGATATTGGGATCAACATTGGAGGCTACCTGCACGATGGCGTCGGCATGTTTCACACCGCCGATCTGCAGGCTCACACAATCGCCGTCTTCAAAACAGGAGAGCTGCTCATCGAGAAGGGAATTGAGGCTTGCCTTGCGAGCGAAATCCTTACCCAGACAATGATCGAATTCCTTGTCGAATACGGAGTAAACAACCTTGGAATGGCGGAATACGGGTTCGTCTTTGTACAAGGTCTTCAGGTAGATGGGAATCAAACTGGTCATCCAACCTTGGCAATGGATGATATCCGGCGCCCAGCCAAGCTTCTTGACGGTCTCAAGCACACCCTTGCAGAAGAAGATGGTACGCTCATCGTTGTCTTCGAAGAAAGAACCGTCGTCGTCGTTGTAGATGGCCTTGCGGTGGAAGTAATCTTCGTTGTCAAGGAAGTACACCTGCATCTTGGTCTGCGGAATGGATGCGACCTTGATAATCAGCGGGTTGTCGTTGTCGTCGATCGTAATGTTGATACCCGAAAGCCGGACCACTTCGTGCAAGCGGTTCCTGCGTTCATTGATCACACCGAACCGCGGTACCAAAATGCGGATTTCATGGTTCTTCTCCTGGATGGCTTGCGGCAGAAAGCGAGCAATTGCACCAACCGGAGAATCTTCGATGAACGGGGCCATCTCAGAACTCACAAAGAGGATTTTCTTCTTTTTCTCCATACGCTTGTAGAACGCAGCTACAAAATTATAGCAAAAAAATCGAATATATGCGCCCTCAAGCCCTTGAAAATCGCTTTCTTGCGGCACTTTTCCCTTGCCCAATTGAAGATTTTTTACTATAGCAGGTCTGTTGAGCCAGCTTTGCAGCAGCTCAGGACAGAAGGCCCGATTGGATTCGTTCCGACCATGGGAGCATTGCACGAAGGACATCTGGCGCTTGTACAGGCCGCTATCGATGCCCATTGCCTGCCGGTAGTTTCCATCTTCGTCAACCCAAGGCAATTCAACAACCCGGAAGATCTGCGCCTCTACCCGCGAACCACCGCAGAAGACCTTGCGTTGCTCGCCGCCGCCGGCTGCAAGGCCGTCTTCCTTCCCGAACCTTCAGAAGTTTATCCCTCCGATGCTAACATTCCGGAAACCCATCTGGGTGAACTCGAAAACCGTTTTGAAGGAAGCTTCCGCCCGGGACATTTCCGCGGCGTAAGCGAAGTGCTCTACCGCTTGTTTTCTTTGGTGAAGCCCGATTTAGCCTTTTTTGGTGAAAAAGACTTCCAGCAGTGCGCCGTTGTCGAAACCCTGCTTCAGGCTCATTTTAACAACATCAGCCTGCAACGCGTTCCAACCCTGCGCGAATCGAACGGCCTGGCGATGAGTTCGCGTAACCGCCGGCTGAGTACTTCAGGCCGCGAAAAAGCTGCTGGCATCCTCAAGGCGCTCCAACAAGCTGCCGACGGGCGCCAACAAGGTCTGCCGCCAAACGCCGCCATCGCAGCTGCCTCTCATTGGCTGCATGCAGCAGGCATTGAAACAGAATATTTTGCCTTGGCCGACCCTCAAAGCCTCGAACCGTTAAACAACTGGCCGGATGGAAATGCGGTTCTGCTTTTCGCCGGCTACCTGGAGGGTGTGCGCCTGATCGACAACCTGCGCTGCTGAGCCGCTTTATTCCGGTTGGCGCGAGTCCATCCAAATCGTGACCGGACCGTCGTTCACCAACTCCACTTCCATCATGGCGCCGAAAATTCCGCAGCCTACTTTTTCGTTGCCAAGCTTCGCCCGGCATTCCGCCAGCAATGCTTCATACAAGGGTTCTGCATGTTCAGGCCGGGCAGCCCGGATGAACGAGGGCCGGTTGCCTTTGCGGGTGGCGGCATGCAGCGTAAACTGACTTACCACCAGCAATCCTCCGCCCGTCTGCTCCAGGTCGAGATTCATTTTTCCTGCTTCATCACCGAAAATGCGCATCGCACAGATTTTGGAAGCCAGCCACGCTGCATCTTCCACCGTGTCGTCGTGTTCGGCACCCAACAGCACGAGAAGGCCATTATCAATGGCTCCGGTGATATTCCCTTCCACCCTCACTTCTGCGCGGCTTACCCGCTGAATCAACGCTCTCAATAGTCGTCTGCAATTGCGGTTTTCAGGTCTGGCAACACCAGCGTAAACGTAGTTCCTTTTCCTTTCTCAGATTCAATATCGATTCTGCCGCCAAGCCTTATCACGGATTCGTGCACGATATACAGCCCCAACCCGCTGCCTTTGGCCCGGCTTCCCTCAGTAAAGAACAAGCCGAAAACACGCGAGAGGTTCTCCTCTGCTATTCCGATGCCATTATCTTGCACCTTTAATACAAGCGTATTTTCCTCTTTATGCCCGGAAACACGAATGCGCGGCGCCGGTTTCGAGTAATCTACATATTTCATAGCATTACTGATCAGGTTGCTAAGAATAGCCTGTAGCTTTACCTTATCTGATGTTATGATAAGGTCCGGATGGATTTCTATATCCGTTTGAATGCTCCTGCCAGCATCCAGGTAACGCAAGCTTTCAAGTACTAGTTTTATTTCTTCAGCGAGGTTTATTTCCTGACGCTCGAGCTTTTTATTACTCGCTTTGTAATACTGCACCATTTTAACCAACTGCTCATCCAATCTTTTGATGCTTTGGTCAATACGATCAATAAACTCGGCTTGTTGCTGTGGCATTCGACGAGCCAGATCGATCAATCCTTCAATACTTAACAGCGGCGCCCGGAGGTCGTGTGCTGCAGTGTAAATAAACTTCTCCAGCTCGTCAAGAGCGGCAAGCAGCTCTTGATTGCTCTTTTTCAACTTTACGCGGGTCAGATGCTGATCATAGGCATCAATAATGGCCACTCTAAGCTCGTCTTCATTCCAAGGTTTACTGATGAAACGAAAAACCTGCCCACGATTCAGGGCATCCATCAGTACCTGAATATCTGCGTAAGCAGTACAGAGGATTTTTACCTGGTCCGGATTTGACGGATGTAAATGACTAAACAAGTCAATTCCCGACATCTCTGGCATTCGCTGATCGGAAACCACGACATGGAATTCATTTTCTTGAACCAGGCTAACCGCATCTTCGGGATTTATACAAGTTTCTACAACAAAATCCCGCCTGAATGCAGCCCGAAATGACGCGAGATTATGCTCTTCATCATCCACAAAAAGCACACGAATCAAACGGTTCGTCATAGATCTATGACTCCCTTCACTGGTTTATCAGATAAGTTCTTAGGAATTTCGATGTGAACAGACGAACCCACACCGGGTTCGGACTCCGCATAGAGTTTGCCTTTGTGTTCATTCACGATTATCCCATAAGAAATGGCCATACCCATGCCGGTTCCCTCTCCAACCGGCTTTGTCGTGTAAAAAGGCTCAAACATGTTTTCGAGCGTTTTTTTGCTCATGCCACAGCCATTGTCAATGAAACTGATCTTGATGTAATCACCTGCATTGGCTGCACGGATGATAAGTTTACCCGGAATTCGCTTGTCTGTTCGTTTTAGTACAGCGTAAACGCCGTTTCCGATGATATTCATAAAAACCTGATTGAGCTTACCCGGGTAACAATCTATCATGGGAAGATCGGCATAATCACGTTCAACGGTAACGTCGTTCTGCATGGCTGAGTTCAACAAAATCAAAGTGCTTTCTAATCCTTCGATCACATTACTTTTGTTGAATTCTGCCTCATCAAGACGAGAGAAAATTCGCAGACCTCGCACAATTTCAGTTGTGCGCATGGCGCCTTCAGAAATACCCGATAACAGCTCAAGAACCTCTCTACTTGTGTATTCCAGATCCATTTCTTGCTCTAAATGACGGATACGCTCCATATCTTCAGCAGCATGGCCAGGTCTTATACCCCTGTATTGGTTGATTATCTCCAGAAGATCGCTAAAATCACGTTTCAACGGCTTTACGTTGGCATTGATGAAGTTGATTGGATTATTAATTTCATGCGCAATACCGGCGGTAAGTTGACCCAATGATGCCATTTTCTCCGCGTTAATCAACTGACTCTGCGCTTCCTTGATATCATTGTAGGCTTTTTCGAGGGAGCTGTTGGTGCTTCGCAGCTCCGCTGTACGAATCGCCACCTCACGTTGCAAATCATCTTTTTGACGGGAAATCAGTGAACGTTTCTCTTCTTCCAGAATGTTAATACGGTCCGCCAAGGCGATTGACAACAGTACCACTTCAAGCGCAGTACCGGTCATCAGAGCATAGTTGGTTACATCGTTGTATGGAAGTACGCCAAAATCCTTGAGCACGTAAATGGTTATACCAACGAATAACAAAGCCCAGCCGATGAGGTAAAAACGGGCCTGTTTCGATCCTTTGACTACCAGACGCACAGTAACATAAAGTATAAAAACTGACACCAACGCCTGTACAGGCAACACGAGTGCAAAGGTCTCTTTGGCGATACCTGAAAATGCCAATACTACGGATACCAGATAAAAAACTACCAGCACCTGCAGCACTTTATCATGCCCCGGCATGTGGGTGGAAGTCTGCAGGAAGCCGCGCATGAATAAAATGCCGAAAACACTAACCATGCA
>CANHTS010000016.1 GCA_947463435.1 Flavobacteriales bacterium
CCAATACAGGTTTGTCTGATGACAGCACCAATTCCTTGAAGTTGCTGTCTGTTATTACGTGTGCCATAATGCTTGTTTTATGTTCTTGTTCTTGCAATTTCGAATCCAAAGCCACAAATCTGACCGGGTGGCAGACCGGGTTCGGATTTTATTCGTTTAATCTGACGCTGCGTCAGGCTGCTGTTTTTTTAGGTCTTTTTGTCACCAGCCTCTAAACGCCTTATTTGTCTGAAGGGTCTTCCGGGTGCTCCGATTTCTTTTCATTCAACGCTCCACCATCATCTTTGTTTGTCTCAGCTCCCCTGTCTGAGCCTTCGTTTTCTTTCGCGACAGGTTTTGCTTCGTGATGCGGAAAGAACCAGCGCTGGAAAACAAGGATGGAGATCACACCAACACTGATGGCCGCATCGGCCAGATTCCAGATGGCGCCGAAAAAAGTAAAGGGTTCGCCTGCCCAGATGGGAAACCAGGTCGGGAAAACGCCTTCCCATATGGGTGCGTAGAACATATCTACCACATGGCCTTCGAACCAGCCGCCCGGATAGAAATTCCGTTCGCGGAACCACACACCGTAGAAAACGCTGTCGATGATATTGCCGAGCGCACCGGCGATAATCAATGCCACACAGAGGAGAAACCCTTTGTGTGCTTTGCGTTGAATCTGTTGCCAGAGATACCAGAATCCGAAGATTACGGCACTGATACGAAAAGCAGTGAGGGCGAGTTTTCCCATGCGTCCGCCCAGCTCGATGCCGAACGCCATGCCATTGTTTTCGGTATAGTGCAGCACGAACCAATCGCCGAGCAGGTTGATTTGCTCGCGCCAGGCCATGTTTGTCTTGACCCAGATCTTGATCCATTGATCAGCGGCCAATACTACTACAATGATCAGCAGCAACCACAGCAGGGTGCGCAGCGCAACGTTCACGTTATGCCGGGAGGCGGTTTCCAAAATGCTTTATTTCTGTCCGAGTTTGGCTTCGATGCTCATGGTGGTATGGGGTACCGCGCGCAGCCTTTCTTTGGGAATCAGCTTTCCGGTTACCTTGCATACGCCGTAGGTGCCGTTTTCCACGCGCACCATGGCAGCTTCGAGGTTGTTGATGAACTTCTTGAGCCTTCCGGCGAGCTGGGTCAGGTTTTCCTTTTCAAAGGTGTCTGCACCGTCGTCGAGCGTAAGGTAGTTGTTGTTGGTACTGTCGGTGCCGTTCTCGTTGCCGTCGCGGAGCTGTTTCTGCAGGGTATTGAATTCTTCCCTGGCAATATCCAGCTTCTTGTTGATCAGCTCGCGGAACTCCTTCAGGTCTTCTTCTGTGTAACGTGTTTTTTCCATAGGATGTATTAATTGGTTGCGGGTGATGGGGCCAGCGCAAGTCTGAGTCCCACCCGCAAGCCATCGATGTCAAAAAAGTCCAGTGCCGGGTCGTCGCACTGCAATATTTCTTCCGCCAATACTTCCGCACATATATAATCAGCATGGGCTGCGATAACCGCAGCGAATGCTTCATCTGCCTGCCATTCTATCCGGATGCGGTCGGTTACCTGGAAGCCCTGATCTTTGCGCATATTCTGTATGCGGTTTACCAGATCGCGTGCCCGGCCCTCCGACAACAGTACATCGTTGAGCGTGATATCCAACGCAACTGTAAGGTTTCCATTTACGGCCACCTGCCAACCGGGTATATCTTGTGCCAAAATCTCGGTTTCTCCGAGCATCAATTCGAAGTCGCCATCGGTCAGTTGCAAGGATATTTTGCCTTCCTGCTCCAATTTGCGTATATCGGCCTGTGTCAAGTGTTTGGCTTTTTCCTGGATGGCTTTCATCTGTGCTCCGGCGCGCGGACCCAAAGCCTTGAAATTGAGTCGCAAGGTCTTTACCAGCACTTCATTGTCTTCCTCCAGGTAATGCAGTTCTTTCACATTTACTTCGCTTAAAATCAGCGATTCCACATGCTTCAGCCGCTGCCTGAACTGCTCGTTCGCGATTGGCACCATGATGCGGCTGAGGGGTTGGCGCACCCTGATTTTCTCTTTCTTTCGGATGCTCAATACCATGCTGCAGAGATCCTGGGCAACTTGCATGGTTTCTTCCAGCTCGCTGTCGATATATTGGGGTTGGGAAACCGGGAAATTGCTGAGGTGCACGGAATCGGTAATTCCTGCGCTGGCCGGAGCTGTCAGGCTGCGGTATAACCAATCGCTGAAAAAGGGTGAAACCGGTGCCATGAGTTGGGAAATAACGCGCAGACATTCAAACAGCGTATCATAAGCCGCTTGTTTCTCTTCCTGCATATCGCCTTTCCAGAAACGGCGACGGCTTAACCGCACATACCAATTGCTGAGTTGCTCGCTGGTGAAATCTTCGATGGCCCTTGCCGCCCGGGTCGGATCGTAATCGTCGAATGCCTGGGTTACCGTTAGGATGAGGCTGTTACATTTGCTCACCACCCAGCGGTCAAGCTCCGGCCTTTCGGCTAAGGGAATGGCGCGCTCAGGACTGTAAACGTAATGATCCAGCCCTGCATACAGGCTGAAGAAGCTGTAAGTATTGTAAAGGGTTCCGAAAAACTTGCGCTGAACTTCCTCTACACCCTCCAGGTCGAACTTCAGGTTGTCCCACGGCGGCGCATTGCTGATCATGTACCAGCGCAGTGCATCGGCTCCGTATTGCTCGACAGTCGCAAAAGGATCTACGGCATTGCCGAGCCTTTTGCTCATCTTATTGCCGTTCTTGTCCAGCACCAGTCCGTTGGCCACCACATTGCGGTAAGCCACGCTGTCTTCCAGCATCACGGCGAGTGCGTGCAGGGTAAAGAACCATCCGCGGGTCTGATCTACGCCTTCTGCAATGAAGTCGGCCGGGAAGTTCTCGCGGAACACACCCTCGTTTTCAAATGGGTAATGCCATTGGGCGTATGGCATGGCTCCGCTGTCGAACCATACGTCGATCAGATCGCTTTCGCGGTAGAGGGCTTCACCGTTCTTACCGGCGAGTACGATGTCATCTACCCATGGGCGATGAAGTTCGAAACCTTCACTGTCCATCGGATTCGAAGCCATCAGCCCGGCAGCAACCGCAGCATCACAAGCTTCACGCAATTCTTGCATGGAGCCGATGCAGCGTTCCTCAGAACCGTCTTTGTTGCGCCAGATGGGCAAAGGTGTTCCCCAATAGCGGCTGCGGCTCAGGTTCCAGTCTACCAGATTCTCCAGCCAGTTGCCGAAGCGGCCTTCGCCGGTAGCCTTGGGTTTCCAGTTGATGCTCCGGTTCAGTTCCACCATGCGGTCTTTGACAGCGGTGGTGCGTATAAACCAACTTTCGAGCGGATAGTAAAGGATGGGTTTATCGGTTCTCCAGCAATGCGGGTAGCTGTGCTCGTATTTTTCTACCCGGAAGGCTTTGTTTTCCTGTTTGAGCTTGATGGAAATGCGCTCGTCTACGCTGAGGTATTTGTCGCGGCCTTGCGCCACGCGGGCATGTTCTTTCTGTTCTTCGCTCAGGTAGGCTTCCTTCACGTATTCGCCGGCGAAATCGCTGACTTCCTTACTAAAGCGACCTTGTTTATCTACGAGGGTCAGGCTACCCAGGTTTTTGAGTTTGCCGGTGCGAAAGTCGTCTGAACCAAAGCTGGGTGCCAGGTGCACGATACCGGTTCCATCTTCGGTGCTGACGAAGTCTCCGCAAACGACGCGGAAATTGTCTCCGTCTTCCGGTTGCGCGTATCGAAGGAGCTGTTCGTAACGCAGGCCTTCCAATTCCTTTCCTTGCACATAGTCCAGCACTTTCCAGGGAACAACCTTTTCGCCCGGTTTCCAGGCTGCAGGGTCGGCTTCGGTGCCTGCAGGATCAAACCAACGACCCAGCAGGGCAGAAGCCAGCACCACGGTGACCGGCTTTCCGGTGTAAAGGTTATAAGTGGCTACGCGTGCATATTCAATGTCTGCGCCAACGGCAAGGCCGGTATTGCTGGGAAGTGTCCAGGGCGTGGTAGTCCAGGCCAGCAGGTATTCATTGTCTTTCCCTTCCAGTTTAAACTGTGCAACCACAGTGGTGTCTTTCACCTGTTTGTAGGTGCCGGGCTGGTTAAGCTCGTGGCTGCTCAGACCGGTTCCGGCCGCAGGTGAATAAGGTTGGATGGTATAGCCTTTATACAAGAAACCCTTGTCATAGAGTCGCCGCAGCAGGTTCCACAGGGTTTCGATGTAGCGGTCTTCATAAGTTACATAGGGATCGTTCAGGTCGAGCCAGAAGCCGATCCGTTCGGTCAGTTCATCCCATACGTCTTTGAACTGCATGACATCCTGCCGGCATTCGCGGTTGTAATCGGCGATGCTGATGCTTTTACCGATATCTTCCTTGGTGATACCGAGCCGTTTTTCAACTTGCAATTCAATGGGCAAGCCATGCGTATCCCAGCCGGCGCGGCGTGCAACGCGGAAACCTTGTTGTGTTTTGTAACGGCAGAAGATATCCTTGAGCGCTCTTGACATCACGTGGTGGATGCCGGGCATACCGTTGGCGCTGGGCGGACCTTCAAAGAAGGTGAATGCCGGTGCGTCCCTGCGGGCATCAATGCTGAGTTGAAAGGTTTTTTCCTCCTTCCATAGCTTGAGCATTTCGAGCTCCAATTGCGGCCAGTTCACGTTTTTGAGCGTGCGGTACATGCAGGGTATAAAAAATAAAGGTGCAAAGATACAACGACAAAGGGCTGTCTGCGTGATTGGGTTTAAGCTAAAATGAAATCGGAAACGTATGGCCGGGAATGCCCGTCAATAAAGGCATCGTGCGGCTTTGGCGCTGCCTTCTGAACCGGCCTCACGACTGGTTAATCGATGCGGGTAGTTGTTAAGAAAGGGCAGGGTTATGCTGTTGGAAAGCTCTCGCGGGCCGTTTTTTACTATGCAAACTAAAGTTGGCCGGCTGGGTGTTGATCCTGGGTTTATTCCCAATTCAAGAATTGAAATTCACGTGTGCCCTTATGCATTTCGATACCGTAGTTGTAAGCTTTATCGTAATACTGCAGACAAACGCGCATCCAGGTTTCAAGGTCACCCGTGTGCAGGGCTTCCAGGGCGCGTGCGGCGTGTTGCCCACCGAGTCGTTTGGCAATGCGCAGGGTAGCCGATTCCAGGTCTGGTACCGGAAAGCCCCCATATTCCTGGAGCAAGCGCCTGATGCGCACTTCATCCGGAACATCCAGCACTACCATAGGGGCAGCTAGCATGGCATGGAATAACGATTTCGGCAATACAATACGGCCAATGGTGCGGCTTTCGAATTCAACCCAAACGGGCTTGGAAAGGTCGAATGCGGAGAGGGTTTCAGCCAGGTTGTTTTCGAACTGTTCCTGACTGGGTTGTGGTTCCTGGCCGAGCGCACCGAAGCTGCTGCCTTTGTGGTGAGCCAGCCCTTCGAGATCGATTATTTGTTCTCCCCGGGTGGCCAGCTGCTGTAGAAATTCGGTTTTACCGCTGCCGGTTTTGCCGCCTAATACCCGCAAAGCGCGAGGGGCGTGTTGGAGCTGATGCAATACATCATGGCGAAACACTTTGTAACCCCCTTCGAGCACCAGCACTTCACCGCCGCCAAAGGCACTTACCCAAGCTGCTATTTCGCTGCGCATTCCCCCGCGCCAGCAATGAAGCAGCAGCGGTTTGTCTTTCATCCATTTCCGGGCCTGGCGGTAAAGGTTGCCGAGGCTCGGACCGGCGAGATCCCAACCTTTGCGGATAGCCGCTTCCTGGCCGTTGTGTTTGTACTCTGTGCCAACGATGGCGCGGTGTTCGTTGTTGAGGATCGGAAGGTTGCAGGCACCGGGGATATGGCCGGAGGCAAATTCCTTTTCACTGCGCACATCGGCAACAATATGACCTGTTAAGCGCATTGCGTTAAAGGTCTCCAGTGGAATTCGCCTTACAGCCATAACAAGCCTGAATCGGTTTGTTTATTCAGGAAATCACCTCCAGCAAGGTACGAAACGCCAATACGCGTTCACCGTATCGCTCTTTGGTCTGTTGTTGCATGGCAGGAGCAAACTGTTCGCGGTAACGCTCGTAATCGGCCATTGTAGCTGCGTCATATTGAATGGAATAATTTACACCCTCGTCGTCATTCGCATTGGTGAGTACTTTGAGAATGCGATAGGAAAGGAAGCATCCGGTAGCCATAACCTCCGGAATATGTACATGCTGCATCCATTGCAGCCATTCCGGTGCCATAGACTGTTCCATGTGGCAATTGACGTTGTAGAGTATCATGCGATCAGAGTTGTTGTAAGCGTATCAGTCTGGCATAGGTGCCATTCAAAGCCATCAGTTCGTCGTGGCGGCCGGTTTCCACAATGCGCCCTTCATGCAACACGACAATCATATCGGCATGGGTTACCGTACTGAGCCTGTGGGCAATGACGAGACTGGTTCGGTGCTGCATCAGCTTGTCGAGCGCCTCCTGTACCAATTTCTCGCTTTGGGTGTCGAGTGCGCTGGTTGCTTCATCGAGGATCAGTATTTCCGGATTCCGCAATAAGGCGCGGGCAATGCTGAGCCTTTGCTTCTGGCCGCCGCTGAGTTTGCCTCCGCGATCGCCTATCTCGGTGTCGTAACCCTGAGGCAGCTCGGCAATGAAATCGTGCGCATTCGCCATGCGGGCAGCAGCTTCAACCTGCTCGCGGCTCGCATGTTCCATGCCAAAAGTGATGTTGTTGTAAACTGTGTCGTTGAAAAGGATGCTTTCCTGGCTTACGATGCCCATCAGCGAACGCAATTCATGCTGGGTAAATGAACGGATATCGTGCCCATCGACGGTGATACGGCCTTCGGTGACATCGTACAAACGCGGCAACAAATCAGCCAGGGTAGTTTTTCCGGCACCTGAAGCGCCGACCAAAGCCACCATGCTGCCCTTGGGAACGATCAGGTCTATTCCGTGCAGCACTTTGGTTTCGCCGTAAGCAAATCCAACCCGGTCAAAATGTATTTTGTCTTCGAATTTCGGAGCGGGCAAAGGATGCGGCGGATCGGTAATCTGAACCGGAGCGTGCAGCATTTCTTCAATCCGAACCAAACCGGCTGTTCCGCGCTGGGCCGAATACAAGGCCTGTGAAAAACCTTTAAACGGGGGGATGAGCTGGGAGAAAATGCCGAAGTAAGCGATGAAAAATTCCGGCTCCAGTTCTCCGCGGAAAACCATCCCGCCACCAAACCACAACAAGATGGCGGATACACTGATACCGAGCGTTTCAGAAAGGGGAGAGGCGAGGTCGTAACGATGGCTTACGCTGATATTGACCCTGGTGAACTCCGCATCTTCCTTGTTGTAACGACCGCGCACAAAGCGTTCGGCTACAAAGCCTTTGATGATGCGGATGCCGCCGAGCGTTTCTTCCAGCATGCTAAGCACCTGACCGGCGAGCTCCTGGCTGCGGGTAGATTTTTTACGCAACGTGCGTGCGATAACCCCTATCAGCAAAGCAGCCACCGGTAAGGTTACCAACACATACAAGGTAAGCTTCCAGCTCATGGCGATCAGCGCGCCGAGGAAAATCATGATGTTCAAGGGTTCCTTGTACAGGGCTTCCAGGCTCACCATCATGGCCCATTCGATTTCCTTCATGTCGTTGCTCATGCGCGACATCAGGTCACCCTTGCGTTCGTTGCTGAAATATGAAAGCGGCAACTCGAGCACCTTGTTGAACACCCGCATGCGCAAATCGCGAATAGATTTATTTCGCAAAATAACGATGAAGTACAGTGCCATATAGCGACAGGCGTTTTTTAGCAGGGTGATAACCACCAAGGCAACACACAAGTACATCAAAGCCGTGAAGCGATCTGCTGCCACCACATCCTTGTACCACATGATGGCATCGTTGTACGCGGCGGAGAACCAATTGCCCTGTCCCATTTTGTCGCGGGCGGTTTGTATGGCCGATTCATCGCGTTCAAAAAGGAACTTCAGTACCGGCATAATCATCAGCAGTGTAAGCAGCTGCAGCAGGATATAGCCCAAATTGAAAAGGAAATTCAACAGGATATAGCCCTTGTACTGCTTTACATAGCCGATGATTTTGAATACTGCTTTCACCGGGGGCAAAGGTAAGCAAGGGCGGAGCGCGGCAGCATGCGTAAATTTGCAGCAAGATGAGATTCAACTTCTTCTGGTTGTTCGCCATAGTCGGTTTTCAGACGGCCTGCTCCCGTCAGCAACCGACTGAATCACTACCGCTCGATACAGCGGCCTGGAGAAATGAATTGATGCAATACCGCCTGGCGCAAGATAGCTTCCTGCGCACCAATCCGGAAAGTCCATTGCGCAAACTGCCCCTCGCAGAGCGGCAAGTGACCCGTTTCCTTCCCGATCCTTCCTATCGCGTTCAGGCGGTGCTCGATCGTTTACCGCGCCGCGAACCGTGGCTATTGGCCACCAGCACAGGTGAATCGCGGCGCATGCTGCGACTTGGCTACCTGGTTTTTCAGCTGAAAGGTAAGGATTGCCGGCTTGCTGCGTTTGCATATGAAGAAGATCCGAAAGGCTTGTTTGTCCCTTTTCTCGATAGCACCGGTGGGAGCGAGACCTACAAAGCGGGCCGCTATCTCGATTTGCGCGACGACGGTTCGGGTAAGGTTTGGATAGACTTCAACCGCGCCTATCATCCGTATTGCGCCTACAATGCAGATTATAGTTGTCCGCTCGTGCCCGCCGAGAATCGCCTGCCGCTGTTCATCCGCGCCGGCGAAAGCCTCCGCCCCCGCACAAGCGGATGGGAATGAGCATCTGCTCTTGCTTAACTTTGCCGCATGCATTTTGAAACCAAGGTATTGCACGCCGGTATCGAACCCGATCCGGTAACCGGAGCGATCATGACACCGATTTACCAGACCAGCACTTATGTGCAGGCTGCTCCGGGCGATCACAAGGG
This sequence comes from Flavobacteriales bacterium, assembly GCA_947463435.1. Taxonomy (GTDB): domain Bacteria; phylum Bacteroidota; class Bacteroidia; order NS11-12g; family UBA955; genus REEB481. The sequence continues at coordinate 8,919 of CANHTS010000016.1, forward strand.
CTACGAATATGCCCGCACACAGAACCCGACCCGCGACGTGTTGCAGCAGAACATTGCCGCGCTCGAAGGCGCAGCCTACGGTCTCTGCTTTTCAACCGGCATGGGCGCTGTAGATGCGGTTGCCAAGCTGCTCGCTCCAGGCGATGAAGTAATCGCCACAAACGATTTATACGGAGGCACTTACCGTCTCTTTACCAAGATATTCGCCAACTACGGCATCGTATTCCATTTCGTCAACATGGGGGATGAAGCCGCAGTGCGTGCCAAGGTTAATGCCCGCACAAAATTGCTCTGGGCTGAAACCCCGACCAATCCGCTGCTGCGTATCATCGATATCAAAGCCATGAGCGTCATTGCCAAAGAAGCAGGTGCTTTGCTGGCGGTTGACAACACCTTCGCTTCCCCTTATCTGCAACAGCCCATGGCGCTGGGTGCCGATCTGGTGATGCATTCGGTAACCAAATACATCGGTGGCCATTCCGATCTGGTGATGGGCGCTTTGGTGATGAACGATCCGACCCTGCAAGAAAGGCTGTCGTATATCCAAAATTCATGCGGGGCCACGCCCGGACCTATGGATTGTTTCCTTGCCCTGCGGGGAATCAAAACCCTGCATCTTCGCATGCAGCGCCATTGTGAAAATGGTGAAGCCGTTGCTACTTACCTGGCCGAGCATCCCTTGGTGGGGAAAGTGTACTGGCCCGGTTTTGAAGAGCATCCCGGTCATGCCGTTGCACGCAGCCAGATGAAAGGTTTCGGTGGCATGATATCCTTTACGCTCCGCAACGATTCAATCGAAGCCGCCATGGCCTTCCTGAAAAGCACCAAGCTCTTTTCGCTCGCCGAATCACTGGGCGGTGTGGAAAGCCTGGTTGGCCATCCCGCCACGATGACCCATGCGTCCATTCCACGGGAGGAACGCATTGCGAACGGATTGAGCGACAGCCTGATACGTTTAAGCGTTGGCGTTGAGCATATCGACGACCTGCTCGACGACCTGAGCAAGGCCTTGATGGCCACGCGATGAATATCTGGCTGATTGTAGCCCTCGCGCTGGCGCCATCCGCCTCCATCGCTGCGTATATTGTTTACCGCGACCGCAAGGCCCCGGAGCCCCCGGGTATGTTGCTGAGGGCTTTTGGCGGCGGATTGCTTTCCCCATTTTTGTCTATACCGCTGAGCCTGTTCTTTCAGCAACTCGGTCTGAACGATGATGGAGACAGCGTCAGAACCCTTGGTTACGCCTTCATCACCGTTGCCACCAGCGAAGAACTGGCCAAGTTTGCGGTACTTTGGATCATCAGTCGCAGCCCTTGGTTTGATGAACCCTTTGACGGAATTGTCTATGGAGTGGTCGTGGCCCTGGGTTTTGCAACACTCGAGAATTTCCTGTACGTATTTTCGGAAGACGGCGGATCGCTGGCTATCGCCTTGAAGCGCATGTTTACTGCCGTACCGGCGCATGCAGCTTTTGGCGCCATGCTCGGTTATTTCCTCGGCCTGGCCCGCTACCTGCACTCCGGAAACCCGATGGTTACCTTGGTGGGTATTTTGCTCGCCATATTCTTCCACGGAGCGTATGATTTCTTCCTGATGGCAGCATCTGAAAACTGGTGGATACTGAACCTAACCGGCGCACTTGCATCGCTGGTGATGGTAATCCGCCTGGCCCGGCATGCCATTGCATTGCACCATGGAAAATAAGGCGGCGCTGAAAGCCTTGCTCGACGGCCTGGCCGACGATTGGAACGCACCCGGGTTTATCCAGGACGATCCGATTGCAATACCGCATCGCTTCAGCCGGCAAGACGATAAAGAAATAGCGGCCTTTTTCGCTGCAACCCTCGCCTGGGGGCAGCGAAAATCCATCATCGCCAGCACCAATCGTTTGATGGCAGCAATGGATGAAGCACCTGCAGACTTTGTGCGTAACCATACCAGTAAGGAATTACAACCACTCCGAGACTTTGTTCATCGCACTTTTAAGTTTGAAGATTTGGCCTTTTTTCTTCGGTTTTTTCAGCATCATTACCAGCGCCATAAAAGTCTGGAAACGGCTTTTATTTCAAGCTTGGGAGCAAGTGATATCCATGTGGGTGAAGCGCTCACTGGGTTTCACAATTATTTCTTTTCCATGCCCCACGAGTCCAGGACACGCAAGCATGTCAGCACACCCGCGCGCGGTAGTGCATGCAAGCGGCTGAATATGTTTCTGCGCTGGATGGTACGCAGCGACAGGAGCGGGGTTGACTTTGGTATCTGGAAGGGGATTTCGCCATCCCAATTGCTGTGCCCATTGGATTTACATGTGCAGCGCGCGGCACTAGAGTTGGGTTTGTTGTCGAGGCAGCAGGCAGATTGGAAAGCTTGTCTGGAGCTCACGGAGAACCTGCGCAGATTGGATCCTGCTGATCCGGTGCGTTATGATTTTGCTTTATTCGGCTGGTCTTTGAGCCAAAAACAAGTAGGTTAACGCGTTTGGGTCAGCGCTTTATACTATGCAATTCCTTGTTCAGGCTGTCGAGTTGTTGCCGCGCAGAATCGAGCCCGCGGCGTGATTCTTTTACGGCCTCCTGCAAGGTATTGGCAATCACCATGCGGGTGCGAATGCCCAAGAGGCTTACGCGTTCTTGTTGTTCCTGATCCAAGCCGCTGATTTGATTCAGGTCGTTGAGGGAAGCCTCGAGTTCATTCACCAGCGAATCGTACATGGTTTTGTTGTTCAACGGCATATCAGGTTGCTTTACGAATTGCTGTTGAAAGGAATCCAGGCGCTGCTCATAGCGGTTGATGGCCGCGTCTTGTAAATTATTACAAGCTGAAAGCCCCGTCAAAACTGTAAGCAGTAGGATTGCGCGCGCACTTTTCATTGCCATTGAATCGGGCGCAAGGTACTAAATTCGCACAAAATGAAACTGAAGCGGCTCTTAATATTCCTGATACCGGTAAGCGCTATGACAGCAAAAGATCCAACCATCCACTATAGCATCGCTTTCCCGGAAGCCCATGCTCATTATGCGAAAGTCGAAATCAAACTCCAGGGCTTACAGGCGCCTTATGTAGATTTTTCGATGCCTTCCTGGACACCGGGCAGCTATTTGCTTAGAGAGTTTGCTAAAAGTGTGGAACGCGTTGAAGCCAGTGCAGATGGAAAACAGATTCCCTACAAACGCATCGACAAGAACACCTGGCGTATTGCTTCCAAAAACGCAAGTGAAATCCGCTTCATGTATCATGTTTACGCTTCTGAATGGTCGGTGCGCACTTCGTTCATCGACGCCGATATGGCTTTCATGCATAACACTTCCCTTTTCATGCAGGTCAAGCCCTTTTCAGCTCTGCCGGGAACACTAACCGTTGAATTGCCCGAGTCCTGGAAGCAATTGCATACCTCGCTGGAACCGGTTGATGGAAAACTACCCGCAGGAACACACCGTTTCCGCTTTTCCAGTTATGATGAACTTGCAGACGAACCGCTTTTGGCCGGTAACCAGGATACCCTACAGTTTGAAGTTGCCGGTGTTCCGCATCTCGTAGCCATAGCAGGCAAAGGCAATCATGCAGAAGTGAGTTTCAGGGATGACCTGAAGAAAATTTGTGAAACGACTACCGCCATCATCGGCGAACTGCCTTGCAAGCGGTATACGTTTTTTGTGTTGAATACTGAAGCCGGTGGCGGTGGACTTGAACACGCCAACAGCAGCACCGTGATGATGCCGCGCTGGCAATGGAATAACGCTGCGCGGTACAAGCAATTCCTCGGTTTGTGCGGCCACGAGTATTTCCACCTTTGGAATGTGAAACGCATCCGTCCCGAAGCGTTGGGGCCATTCGATTACAGCAAGGAAAACCATACCCGCATGCTGTGGGTGGCTGAAGGCATTACCAGCTATTACGATGAGCTGATTTTGCGCCGCGCCGGGTTTTACACCCGCGAGGCCTACCTCGAGAAGATTGCCGGCTATATCAACGACCTGGAAAACCGTCCGGGCAGGCATTACCTGAGCCTGGCAGAAAGCAGCTGGGATGCCTGGATCCGCGAATACCGCCCCAACGAGAACTCCAAAAACACCGGGATCAGTTATTACCTGAAAGGCCAGGTAGTGGCGTTTCTTCTCGATGTACAAATAGTAGCCGCCAGCAATGGAAGGCGCAGCCTCGATGATGTGATGAAAGTTTTGTGGGCAGATTATAAAAAGCGCCCGGAACGGGGCTTCAGCGATGAAGAATTTGTTGCGATGGTGAATGAAGTGGCAGGCAAAGACTTGCGCGCTTTCCTCGATCAATTCGTGAATGGTGTGGATACGCCCGATTACGCAGCCTTATTGAAGATCGCCGGAATACAGGCCGTCAACAGCGGCAAAGAAGAAAACACCCTCGGCATGCAGGTGCAACAAGAGAATGGCCGTTGGATCGTGAAGTACGTTGAACGCGGCCTCGGTGCCTGGAATGCCGGTGTCAGCGCAAACGATGAACTGATCGCTATCAATGGCATGCGCATCCAGACCGGTCTTGAAGATATATACAGGGTAATGAAGCCCGACAATTCGGCCAATCTGCTGGTTTCACGCGCCGGCTTGATCCGCAACATTGATCAGGTAGCTTGCAGGACAGTGAAGCGCAACCTATGGAAACTTGAGGCAAAAGGCACCGACGAGTTGTTGAGCAGTCTGTTGGATTGAAGTGCATTTGTAGTATTCTTTCTTCCACCAAATTGTCATAAAAACGTCTAAGGGCCTATATTTGAAGGACATGAGAAGATGTCCGCCTTATTGGTTCTTGCTATTCCTCGGTATAGCTGCCAATGGAATGGTTTGCGCAGCGCAGGGTGGACAGCGCATTGCCTTGCTGATTGGTATTTCCGACTATCCCGTCAAATCGGGTTGGACGAGCATTGGTGCCGGCCAAGATGTGGTCTTATTGCAGGATGCACTGAATAAGCAAGGATTTAAGGAGGAGAATATTTTGGTTTGCAAAGACCAGCGCACCGATATCCAGGGTTTGCGCAAGGCTTTCAAACAGTTATACGAAAAGACAAACCGGGGATCGATTGTTTACCTCCATTTCAGCGCCCACGGCCAGCAAATCACCGATGACAATGGCGATGAACCGGATGGATACGACGAAGCCATCGTAAGCCTGAATGCACCTGCCAGCCCTGAGCGCGGCAAGCGTTACGATCTGCACCTGCGCGACGACGAAATCGGTCGCTGGGTAGACAGCATTCGGTTGAAAGCCGGACCGGAAGGTGATGTGCTTGTCGTTCTGGATGCATGCTACAGCGGCACCGGAACGCGGTCTGGCCTGACTACCGGAATGGCACCGGGTCAAAAAGTCCGCGGCAATGGCAAACCCTTTGGCCCGCCGGCGGATAACCGGAATATGTCGCTCAACGAAGCCCGCAACGAAGACATGGATTTACCGGCTGCAGCGGTGGCACAAAAAGCCGGTTATACAGTGTTCTCCGCAGCCAGGCACGATGAGAAGAACTACGAGTACGGTGGTTTAGGCTCGCTGTCACAATCCATCGTAAACGCATTGAACGAAGTACAGCCGGGCGAATCGTATCGCAGCTTTTTTAGCCGGGTTTGCGGGCAGATGGTGGGTATCGTTCCCCAGCAAAATCCGATAGCCGAAGGCATGCTCGATCGGCAGGTATTCGGCGGGCAGGTATTGCCGCAGCAGCGCTTCTTTACCCTTGCCCGTATTTCAGGCAGCCGCGGAGTTTTGATGAATGGCGGCACCATGATGGGCATACAAAAAGGAACCAGGGTTGCGCTGATGGCCGCCGGCAGCTCGCGGCTTGATTCATCAAAGGTGATTGCATACGGCGAAGTGCAGTATGCCGGAGCCACACAGTCGGATGTGTCTTTCCCCGTCAAGGTGACTACGACCTATGCCGGGAAACACAGACAGTTTTGGGTGTTTGAAACCGAAAAAAGTCCGGGCGATTTGCGCGTCAGTGTTTTTACCGATGTGCGCAGTCTTGCCATCGATACGACTGGGCTCTTTAGTGTGTTGCGCAAGTCTACTGCCGTCCAGGTTAGCAATAACCTGCAGACGGCCGAAGTCTTGATTCAAAAGCAGGATCGGTATTACCGCTTGCTTGCGGTAGCGGATCAGGCATTGTTGGCAGACAGTTTCAAGTATCCGCTGGAAGTGCGCAATTGGCTGGAAAACTACGCCATTGGCAAAGCCATCAGGAATATGCGCTTTCACGATCCCTCGCTACATGTTTCCCTTTCTTTCGTTCCGGTGAACCTGATCCGAAAACAGACCGATGGCCGCTGGACTGTGGAAGTGGGAGATACTTTACCTGTTGCGTCATTGATGCGAGATGGAATGGTTCAGGTATCGCCTTTTGACTATGTGGTCATGCGCATTGAAAACAAAGGAACCCGTGGCGCCTATTTCAATATCATCGATATCCAGCCGGATAATATGCTCAATCAGATTCTTCCGGCCCCGGAAGGAACTGAGTCGCCAAGTGGCTACTACCTGGCACCGGGACAGGTTTGGTATTCCGGCTGGAAAAACCGTCCGGGCAGCACGTTCCAGGAATTCGGTGCGCCATACGGACGGGAGGTTTACCGCGTTTTTGCCACCAGCGAGGCGGTTGACCTGCGGAATATTTACCGCACCCGTGGCAAAGGAACTTACCGGCACAGCCTCGAGCACGGTTTAGCCTCCATATACAAACTGCCTGCTTCGCGCGATGCCGGAACGCCTATCATCAGTCCGGGCACCCATACATTCGACTTCACCTTTGAAATCATACCAGGCAGATTATGAATCATTATGTTGGCATGAAAACGGAAAATCACCACCGTCTGAATTTGTGGAAATCACGCCGTTCAAAAAAATGGAACAGCGGGTGTTTACTTTTCAGGACATAAGGGTATCAAAGATCAAACATGCAGCTATGAAAAAGTTACGCTACCTCCCCGTTGCCCTTGCACTGTTCTTTAGCGGACAAGCCTTTATGCCTGAAGAAGAAGGAGGTAAAAGGGCGCTGATAGTGGCCGTTGGAAACTATCCTCAGGCCAGTGGGTGGGAAGCCATTAGTTCACTGAACGATGTCGACCCGGTTAAAAACGCACTGATAAAACAAGGTTTTGCCGAAGCAGATATCCTGATCATCAAGGATGCGCAAGCTACTGCTGCCGGTATACGCAAGGCCATGCGCGATTTGAGAGCCCGCACCAGAAAGGGTGATGTGGTGTACATCCATTTCAGCAGCCACGGGCAACAGATTACCGACAACAACGGCGATGAACCCGACGGGTTGGATGAAGCCATTGTTGGATACGGCGCTCCGGTTTCAGAACGCATCAACCCCAACTACAAATTCGATAACCACCTGCGCGACGAAGACCTCGGCAGACTGATAGACAGTGTGCGCTTGCAGGCCGGTGATGCCGGAGATGTGATGGTTATGCTCGATGCCTGCCACAGCGGAACCGGTACCCGGGGTGGAAGTATCACCGGTTACCAGCCCCGCGACAAAGCACGTGGTAACGCAAGGCCTTTTGGTAAACCCGGAACTGCGACCGCAAACAGTCGCGGCAGTGAGCACGGCGATGCCGATGTCGGACAAAGCGAGGTGAAAGGTGCCATGGCTCCGGTGGTGGTGTTTTCAGCAGCCCGTGCCAGTGAAGTAAATTTTGAATATCAGGGCAACGGCTCCCTTTCTGTAGCCTTTGTAAACGCCCTTTCTCAGATGTCTCCCGGCGATAGTTACCGCACCTTGTTTGCCAAAATCCAGGGCAATATGGCTACCATGGTTCCTCAACAGAATCCTGTTGCCGAAGGCCAGCTCGATCGCTCCGTGATGGGAGGTAAAGTGATAAAACAAGATCGTTATTATACGCTCAAGCGCCTCAGCAAAAGTGGAATTATTGAAGCAGAAGGAGGAAAACTCACCGGCCTTCACCCCGGAACCAAAGTATCCTTCATGCCTGCCGGTTCATCCAGGCTTGATTCTGCCAAGGCTGTGGCTTACGGCAACATCAGCAGCGCTTCCAACAGCATTGCCACCATTCAGACTACCGCCGATCTCACTGCCTACACTGCAGGACAGCTTTGGATTTTTGTGACTGAGCAATCTTTTGGCGACCAGTCTATCGCCGTGTACTTTGACCCGGCTATACCATCTGCAGCCATGGCTTCCCTGCGCCAAAGTTTGCCGTATCACAAATTCATCCGGAGCGTGGAGAAAAGTGCAGACGCAGAAATTGCGGTGCGCCCCATCCCGAATGGTTTTGCTCTGGTATTGATGAACGATCTCGCTCAAATCAACGAAGACCCTCTGGCAGGTTCAGCTGAAGTGATGGAAGCCTTGACTTCCTTCATGATGGGCAAGATTGTGAAGAGCATGAATTTCAGCGATCCGAATCTCGACGTAGTGCTCGATTTCATACCGGTTCGCGTGCAGAATGGGGAAGTAGTGGATACGCTTAACCGCAAATCGTACATGGTAGACGGTGTGTTTACCGTAGAACCCGGCGACGCGGTTTGGCTGAAAATCACCAACAGGGGCAAGGTGCCGGCGTATATCAACGTAATCGACATTCAGCCCAATGGCATTGTGAATGTAATCTTGCCTGAAATCAGCAACAACGAAACCAGCCGCGATTACCGCATCATGCCTGGACAGGAATACATCGTGAAGACCAAATACGTGGAGTTCTTCCCACCCTTTGGCAACGAGATCTTTAAGCTCTTCGCCACCACCGTGCCGGTAGATTTCAAATCAATCGGACTTAGCCGCGGCGGCGATAATACCACCTACCGCCATCCGATGGAAAATGCTTTCCGCAATGTGTTCCAGGTTGGCAGCCGCGGGGGTAATGTGGGCAGTGTGAGTACCAGTGCAGGCGGCAATACTTACAGCTATACCTTCAGGATAGCACCCTCAAAATGAAATAACCCTAACAAACACCATATACTAAAACCCCAAAAAAATGAAACGCAAATTTAACCTCCTGGCGTTGTCGTTGCTTGGCATGGCAATGAGCGCCACAGCACAGACCGAAAACCCCTTTGATGTGCTTGACAATCCCTCCCGCGGAGTCTATGGTTCAGACAACCGTGTGGAAGCAAAATCTAAATGGGCCTACCGCGATTATGTGCGTGCAACTGCAGCGCTGGTCGACGCCAAGAACATCAATGGCAATCAGGTGCGGGCCTACACCCTGCGCCAGGCATTGCAAGCCAATTACGGTGTGCCGCCTGCATCGGATGTACAGTTTCTGGATCAGCCGATTGCATCCGGCTGCACAGGCTTTCTGATTGCCCCTGATATCCTGGTTTCAGCCGGCCATTGCTTCACCAAAGGTGGCGGACAGCAGTATGAAAGCCCGCGCGACCCGAATTTCGGTGGCATCTCAGGCAAAGTCTGGATTTTCGACTACACCAACGACGTGCCTTTCAACCGCTCATCCAATTACATTACCATTCCGGCTGAAAATCAGTATCGTGTTGCCGAAATGCTCGATGCGAAACTCGTTGGCGGCGGAACAACCGGTTCAGATTACGCCATCATGCGCCTCGATCGCCCTACCAACCGCAAGCCCTTCAAATTCCGCTTCGGCGGTAAAGTAACCACCGGTGATTTCCTTGCGATGGTTGGCGCTCCCGACGGGCTTCCCCTCAAGATCGCAGACAGCGCGTACGTAATCAACAACAACGGCGCCCGCTCTTTCAAAACCAACCTCGATGCATTCCATGGCAATTCAGGCGGACCTGTTTTCAACGTGCGCGGCTGGATCGAAGGCATGCTGCTCTACGGCCCGAGTGACTATTATGTGGATGATGCCTGCAAATGCGTGCGCACCTCTACTTATTATGATCTGCACGGCACCCTGCGCCGCATCGGTCTGCCAACCATGAATGTTTCGGCTGCAGAAGCCAGCAGCTACGGTGAAGGTGTATATCGCTTCCCCCTGTTGCCCAACAACCTGAAGATTGAAGCTGTTTTGCGCAACCTCGATTATGCCATCCGCAACAACAACGCCGGTGAATTTGCTGAATGGTGCATGTACGACGGAATTTTCGAAGTACAACCAGGGACCCGCGAGAACCTGATTCCGATGGCTGCCGCCTACAACCGCACGGCGATTGTGGATACCATAATCGGTATCTGCCTGGACCGGGAAGGTTATACCGGTAAAGTGGATCTGAATGCGGCCGACAATAATGGCGCAACCATGTCGCACTACCTGGCCCGTTACAACAACGTGGATGCAATCAAGAAAGCTTCATTGTGGGATGATCTCAACCTGAAAATCACCGATAACGCGAAGCGCAGTGTGCTTCACTATGCTGCCGAATACGGTGCGCTCGACGCAATGGACGAACTGATTCGTCTCAAGGCTGATGTCAATGCACAAGACAACTACGGAGAAACGCCCCTGCATTACGCAGTGCGCAGCAATAACCTGACAGCTGTCATGAAGCTTGTTTGGAGTGGATCTTACACTTCAACCACCAACAGTTCAGGTCAGACTGCCTACGACCTGGCTAAGAAGCTGAAGTACAAAGACATCAAGAAGTTCCTCAAAAAGAATCGCTAATCTTTCCTCCCAATTCATAGAAAAGCCGGCTTGCTATTGCCGGCTTTTTTTATTCCATTATTTCAGTCATTTTGCTTGTCGGTCGTTTACCGCTATTCGGGCGAAACGTATCAAACAGAGAAATCACCCTTCATTTCCAACCAAACCTTAGTTTTACACCATGAAAACTGCAAATCAATTATCCAGGTTCGCATTATCCTTATTGACCGGTTTAATGTTGAACCATGCAGCCCAGGCACAGTCACGCTGGCCATTTAGTTTGGACGGCCAGCCACCGCGGGGCGTTTTTGGCGCCGACAACCGATTGGAGGCCAAGGAGAAATGGCAATACCGCGATTATGTGCGCGCTACCGCTTCACTTGTTCGCGCCTCCCAAATCAAAGGCGAACAGGTGTATGCCAGCACGCTCCGAGAATCGCTGCAACGCTCCTTCGGGAAACCTGCAGATCCTTCCATACGGTTTCTCGATCAGCCGATTGCGTCCTTTTGCACCGGCTTCCTGATCGCTCCCGATTTGTTGGTCACTGCCGGCCATTGCTTTTCCAAAGACGGGCAGACATTCAGCAACCTCTCCGCGCCCAATGTGGGCAACAAGGCAGATTATGTCTGGATTTTCGATTACACCAACGATGTGCCCGGCGGAACCAATGGCGCCTTGCGCTATGTGAATATTCCTAAGAACAACCAATACCGCATCGCTGAAATCATCGATGCATCCTTCACCGGATTGCGCGGTGTTGACATGGATTATGCCATCGTAAGGCTGGATCGCCCCACCGACCGCAAACCCTTTATGTACCGCGTGGGCCAGGGTGTAACGCTCGACGACTTTCTCGCCATGGTTGGCTCTCCGCGCGGTTTGCCCTTAAAAATTTCAGACAGTGCCCGCGTTACCAACAACGACGGCATGTATTCCTTCCTCACCAACCTGGATGCTTTTGGTGGCAACTCCGGCGGTCCTGTTTTCAACCTCAACGGTTGGATTGAAGGCATCCTGGTACGCGGCCCGAGCAAAACCCAAACCCAGGATTTCCATTACGACGCCACCTGCGATTGTGTGAAGCCCGATGTGTGGTGGGATGAATACTCCGTTCGCCGCGATGTTGGCATCGGTGGAAGCACTTACCTCGGCAATGGCGTCTTCCGCATCACTGCCTTGCCCTTGCAATGGCGCAAGGAAGGCGTGTACAGCAACCTGCGCTATGCCATTGAACGGAATACACCTGCTGCCTTCTTCGATTGGAGTGTCTATACCTGGATCTTCGGCAAGGAACACCGCCTGCGCGATAAACCCGATCTGCTCCTGATGGCGGCAGCACAAGGCAGGGAAGCCATTGTGGATACGATTCTCGGCATCGGAATAGCCAATACCGGCCTCCTCGATTTGTCAACCAAAACCAATGACGGCTTTTCGCTTGTGCACTTACTGGTCCGCAACAGCATGAATGATGCGCTGAAAAAGGCGCTCTTGCTAGACGAATTCGACATCAATGCCTTGGACCAATTTGGACGCTCGGCGTATTTCCAGGCAGTTGAATACAACCGGATTTCCATGATCGGTAACCTGCAGCGGCTGGGTGCCAAAATCAACCAGCAGAGCAGCGAAGGCGAAACAGCGCTGCACCAGGCCGTACGTCTCGGCAATGTGGATGCAGCCCGCGAATTGCTTTCAGCAGGCATCAATGCACGCCTGCGCGACCGCAACGGCAAGAATGCCTACGATCTGGCCAAGGCGCTTAAGAACAAGGAACTGAAAAAGCTCCTCAAAGCATACAAGAAGTAAGATTTTGCCGGCGATTCAGACTTGAATCGGAACTGTACACATGATGGCGTTGGCCCGGGCAATGACCGGGCCTTCGTCTATCCACAGCTCTGCTTCGCAGAAATGCAACAGGTTGCCGGTTTTCATCACACGCCCCCTGGCCCTGAGCAGATTGCCTTTCCCGGGGTACAGGTAGTTGATTTTCAGATCGGCGGTAACCACGCTCTCCTGTTTGCCGATGAGCGTCCAGGCCGCAAAACCGGTAACCAGATCGCTTACCGTTGCTGCTACGCCACCGTGCAGGAAGCCGTGCTGCTGTCTGTGTTGTTCTTCCAGGACAATATGGCCTTCGGCATAGCCGGGCTCCAGGCGGTCGAGCACAAACCCGATATGCCGCATGAAGAACTGGCCTTTGAGAACGCGTTCTACATCGTTGCGGAAATCGGGGTTCTTCGGCTCGAAAACCGGTGGCGTGAAAGGCGTGTTCATTTGGGTTTGTAACCGGATTCGTTCAAAAATGCCTGCGGATCTCTGTGCGATAACATGGTCTTAAGCGGTGGATTGCCTTTGCGGTCCATCCAGGCTTCCACAATCCTCAAGCCGGTCCAGCGGCCGATCATAGGCGGGCAATCGTTCGGAATTCCGCTGCCCGTTGTGTGGTCACCTTCCACAAAATAGCGCTGATAATCGTTGCGGTTGGTGCTGAACAATACCTGGGCATCAAGATAATGTTTCCACATGCTCGCCTCTTCGCGCTGCAACCAGGTCCACTCGCTTTCCTTCATCGCCGCAACCTGCCAGGGCTTTAAATATGTTGACAGACGGGTGCTTGCATACAACAGCTTTCCGTAGTAGATCATTTCCCCCAGCATATTTTCTTTCGGGTTGAAGGTGTCGTAAAGGTAATGGAGCGAAGCCATGGCCACCATGGCGGCAGCCATATCGGGCTGGCAGAACCTGCTGTACCAGCGTGGCAATTCCAGGGCTTTATAACCTGCGAAGGTGTCGCCCAGGAACATCTCGGCCGAATATCCCACACCGTAACGCCCTTTGCCTAGGTCGGTCGCGAAGGTGAAATAATTACTCAGTTGCGAATAATAGCGATAAAGAACGGGCAGACTGTCGCCGGGAAGTTCTTCCTGCCATTGCCCGAAAACCAGTCCCAGCTGTTGTTCCTGTTTTTCGAGGAGCGGGCGGCTTGCGGCGAGCATCTTGAACGGCAATTGGTTTTGGCGGGCGAAGATGCCGATGCGTGCTGCGGTAAAGGAATCAGATGGCGTCCAAAGCCCCAGTACTTCCTGCAGGTAAAAATCGAAAAACGGGCCGAATTGTTGTTTCAATCGCTGGTAGTCGGCCGCTTGCACAGGGCCTTTACGCGTCAATGAATCAAGGGCAGGGGTGAGGTCGTGTACTTTCACCTGTACAACCTTTTCACGGCAGGCCGCGAATGTGCAGAGTATCAGGAAAAGCAGACCGTTTTTTTTTATGAACTTCGCAGCCATGTTCGCTCGTATCGGATTGCAAAGAAAAGCATTCAGCCGCTGTGCCGGCCTCATGCTTTGTTTCACCCTCCCCGCTGCCCTGACCGGACAAACCGCCGTGAGCACCGAAAAAGGGAAAGACTTTCGCTTCGGCTTCCGCATTTCGCCCAATTTTTCGTGGGTAAAAGCGATGTCGGAAGAAGTTAAACCGAACGGCCTGGGTCTCGGCTTCTCGTATGGTCTGATGGGCGATTTTCAAATCCGCGACAACTACGCTTTCGCCACCGAAATCACCGTTACCAGCATGCGTTCCAAGTTTGGGCACAGCGATACCCTGGTGCATTTCATGGAAGGCGTTAACCATCGTTACACCGGAGTGGAATTTGATTATGCTTTGCAATACGTACAGATTCCGCTCACCTTGAAGATGCGCACCAACGAAATCGGGAAGTTTTTCTGGTGGGGACAGTTTGGTATCGCCCCGAGCTTTCTGCTTTCCAATACCTTGCGCACGACTTCCAATCCGGAGTATATCAGCGGAAAATACACGCCAAACGCAACCGACCGTGATTTCAACGGCGAAAACGGAACGGGTGTATTCAGAGACAATGTCTCCATAATCCGCATTCCCATGGTGCTCGGTTTCGGCGCCGAATACCGCATCAACGGAAGCACCATGCTGAACATGGGCCTGCGTTTTGACAACGGGATCACCGATTTTCTGCGGGACAAAAAGGCCAAGGGCTGCAACAATTTTCTGGCCCTGCAGGTGGGGGTGTTTTTCTGAAGCCTGTGAAGATTTGCCTTGCCCAGTTGAATTACCGCATTGGCGATTTTGCCGCCAATGTTAGCAAAATCACAGCGGCCATTGAGGAAGCAAAACAGGCCGGCGCTGCTCTGATA
>CANHTS010000017.1 GCA_947463435.1 Flavobacteriales bacterium
AGGTTCAGCCAGCCGTTGTATGGGGTCCATTTCACCCTTAACATGAATGGAACTCCGGGCGGCTTTTCAACTTTGGCTACTATGGTACAATGAGAAATACCATACCCGTTGAGTATGTTGCAGGTATCTTCTGTGCGGATAGCAAAACAAAAATTCCGTGCATCCACTGAATCGCCTCTACCGGTGAAATACATGGTATCCAGTGCCTTGCGGTATCGCTTCAGAAAATAATACTTCGTGCTGTCCTGGTAGAGGTGATAGGCCAGGAAATCTTCCGGTTGATAGCGACACCAGTAAACCCCGATGGTGCGGTTATCGGGCATTATCGTTACGTGCGAAAGGCCTTGATGAACCGGTGGCAGCGTATCGTGTATGTGCAGCGTCCGGAAGCGCGTGGCCTTGCAGCCCATGGAATCTGTTACCGTCAGACGAATCTGCTTATCGCAGGGCAAAGGATAGGCCCAGCGCGTGTTTTTGCGCGTGCTGGTATCATCGAATCGGGTTTCATCTCCCAGATCCCAGCTGTATTTAACGATGGGAAAATACCCTTTGCTTCTGTTATAGAAGTAAACAGTGTCTTTGTAGCAGGATGAATCGTTCGACATGCTAAAATCTGCCGTTGGACCCGGAAGCACTTCGATTTCATAGGGAAGATCGAACGTGTCGGTACAGGTGTTCTCGTTGGAAGCAATCACCCTTGGCTTGTATTTCCCGGGTTGCTGAAACTCCCAGACGGGATTGGCATCGGCTGATTCAAAAATCCCGTCGCCATCGAAGTCCCAGCGGATATTCCTGTAGAATAAGGTGCGGTTGAGGAACTTGACAATGAGGGGTAGACAACCGATGTGTTTGTCGGTTTCGAACAGGGCTTCAGGCCCCTTCAACACCACTACCGAATCCTTCGACTTTTCGTAGGCATAACAGCCCAGCGAATCGTATAAGGCATATGAGGGGTAATACACCTGATATGGCTTAGACTTGTCGCGCACCCTGTAAGTATGGGCACTGATTCCGGTGGAATCGCTTACACTTCCGTCACCGTAATCGATGATAACTTTCTTGAAATAGGAACTTTGGTTGGTGAACCTGGTGCGCAGCGGTTCGCAGCCATATTTGTCGGCCAGGCTGAATGCTGCCGTCGGCCCTTTGGTCTTGAGGTAATCCGGACGAAACATGGAATCGGTACATCCATTCCAGGTTCGCACGACTAATTTTACGCTAACGCCTTTCAAGGAATTCGATGTCAGCAGTTTGACGGCATTTGTTCTGTTGAGCGTAGTACGGTCTTCGAGGGTATCGTTGTCAAAAGACCATTGGTTGAACCGGCTGTTAAAACTGCGGTTGAACAATTCCGCCATTTGCGGAGCGCAATACGTGATGCTGTCGGATGAATAGAAATCGGCACGGACTGAATCTACGCGGAATGCGTTGATCAGGGTATCGTTGCAGCGGTGGTTGTTTGTAGCAACCAGCTTCAGCAGAAAAACACCCGCTTTTCGAGCGATGATATAAGGCTGTCTGACGGTTGCCGAAGGGATAAAATGAACGGTTGTGTCGCTGCATGACCAGTAGTAATGGGTCGCTTTCCGGCTGGTCTTGTTGTACATGGTAAAGGTATCGTTGCGGCAACGACCGCTGGCCCCGATTTCAAAGCGAGCCTGAACGCCGCCTTGGACATGCAGGAACCCGATGCTGTCTGAGCATCCCGACTGACCGGTGTATTTGAATGTGTAGATCTGTGATTCCCGGAAGAGCGTTGCTGTAGTTCTGAGGGTTTGAGAATCAATCACCGATCGCTTTGTGTACTTGTCTTTCCATTGTATGACCGGTTTAAGCTTTTCCCCCGCCAGATCCACATCGCTGTGTACCCGACCCAGGTGGAAGGTTTTCAGGGGCAGACAGTCTTCTTCCGGTGAAACAGTGGCAGATATATTTGGTCCGCTTACGTAAATCTGGTTGGGCAAGGGGATGCGATAGGTGCAGCCGCCGTTGGCTGTATCGAGATACAAAAAGGTGAAACGGTAGCGTCCCTGTTTGGGTAAACTTTCCAGCGTGCTGTCAGGTGCTTCGAAACGGACATTGTTGCCGGAGTCGAGGTTGCGGCCCTCCCAGAATCGCCGGGCCGTGCTTGAGGGCATTTTTATCTTTGAGCCAAGTAGAAATATATCATTTTTACAGACGAACGAATCTGACAGGCTCATCCTGATATCGGGATAATAGATTTTGATGGTATCCGGTTTTTCAAGCGTATCGCGGCATCCTTTCTTATTCCAACCTATTACGCGGTAGGAAAAACGGCCTGTATCCGGCGAGCTCCACTCCACATACTTTTTCGTACTGCGCAGGAAGGTATCCTTCTGCCGGTCCCACAATGCCCAATCGAAGAACATCTCGTTGCGGCCGGTGGTTCGGGTGTCAACGGGTTTCAGGGTTTGAATCTGGTAAGGGCAAGCCGGGTTCGGAGTTTCCGTTACTTGTAACTCCAAGGGCCTGCCAATAACTGCAAGCCAGCGCATGATGGTATCTGAACAACCATTAGAGCCACGTGCAATCAGCCGGGCATGCCAATTGTGCAATTTAGCCGGATACCATTCCAGATCCTTGGTAGTCCGGGTTAATACGGGCAATGAATCCTCATCATACAAGGTCCATTCATAACTGGTCGTGCCATTGGCCAATTCGAGGGAATTGTTTTCGATTTTCAGTGTATCAGGCACACTGCAGTACTTGGGAGTAAGCACGGTCATTTGGGCCAGAGGGCCTTCCACTTTTACAATGCTCTTATAGAAGGAATAACCGACGCAACCAAGTGAATCTTCCTTCAGGGTTAATGAGAAAACACCGGTGTCAGTAAAAATTACATCCAACATTGCATTACCCATAGAAGTCGTTTGAACGGAATTTGTTGACCATTGCCAGTTGGGTTTGCCCGTTCTGCTGCCTGAAACTACAAACCGGGCGGCATTTCCCATACAGGCTTGGGTTGGTGCCCGTTCCAACTTCAGGCGTATGCTGTCACCAAAACGAATTACCTGATCGAAAACACGGTTATAGCGACATCCGACATCAGTATTCAACATCAATTCCACACCAAATCGCCCGGCATCCTTGTACAAAGCTGCTGCCACCGTCCTTCCTTCAGCTGAAGTCGTGGAGGATGCTCCGGGTAAAAGCCATTGCACTGAGCGGATACCCTGTTCGAAGGTATCGGCTCTCAATGTATAGGTTACATTGCCAGGTATACAGCCACTGCTTGGTTCAGCATTCAGTTCCAAACCCACCGAACGGAAAGCACCAACCGCCGAGTCTATGTATTTCGACCCGACACAACCAAAAGAATCCCATACGGTGAGAAATATTGGTTTGTAACCCCAGGGTGCTTTAAAACGGAGGTTGACAGCAGCTTCACCTCTACGGATAACCCGTCCATCCAATAGCCAGTCGCGTGCCACTGAATGCGGCGTGATGTCACGTACAAGAATGGAATCCGCCTCGTGGCACTGCAACTTACTGCTGGTGGCAATAGCCGGAACAGGTTTGCTGCGACCGGTGAAAACATTTTCCGCTACGGCAGTGCACGTTCCGCCTCCGGGTGTGCGGAATCTGACCTTGACATCATATTGTCCGGGCGTCCCGACCAATACGGAAAACGAATCTCCCGCAGCTACCCAGCCGTTGCCTACATTCCATTCATAACTTGCGCAGGTTGTACAGCCCCGGGCTTTGAGTACTACAGTACCAGGAATACAAATCTGTTCCCGGTTGGCTAAAATTTCAATTCCGCACTGTGCGCAAACATCCGCGGCAAGTGTGCATAACATGATAAAAAGTAGCTTGAAAGGCATGGTATTAAGGTTTGTACTGACAATAAATTTGCTAGCATGTCACAAAGCTACCAGCCCGCTATTCCACGAATCGTAGGAAAAACGCTTATATGCGTTTTAGTAACGCTTATAAGCGTTTCCTGCGGGCGCAAAGAATCTGGCAATAATCCGGCTGCCAGTGAAATATCGGTATTCGAAAACGCCCGAAAGGCTGCAGATATAGGCACTTCCATCACAGCACTGCACCGGATTATCGTGCTCGACAGCACCGAAACCTGGGCAGTTGACAGCCTGGCCTGGTATTACTACTTCTTTACACAAAACGTGGATGCGGCTGACATTTACAATACTTTGGCGTTAAAAAACAAGCCCGATGATATTGGAATGAACGAGATACGCGCCAAGATTCTCATCCAGAAAAGGCAAGACACCAGCGGCATAGAGCTGTTTGAGAAACTCTGGCAGCGCACGAAGGATTACACTTTTCTGTACAATATTTCAGCCACCCATATTCTGACCGGGCGCGTTCAGCTGGCTGATTCAATGGTTACTTCCATACTAGCCCTAAACCCGATTCCCCAGGGAAACGTGCGCATAGAAGTGGCGGAAGCCCGCTCGAGGCAACAGATCCCGGTTGATGCCGCCTTCCTGTATCTGAAGAGCTATCTGATGTTTCTGGGCAACGAAAGACAACAAGCTGTGCAGATTGTTCAGCGCTGTCTGGAAATCAAACCCGATTTCATTCTGGCCCGGGATATGTTGGAAAACCTTACCCAGCCACGGCAGCCACAAGGCGCCTACTAAACACAGCGCTTAGCGCTGAACCCTTGGCCGCCAGGGTATTTCGAAACCGCCTTCGCTATGGTCCGCAAAACGGGCCAACGTAAAGAGATAATCGCTTAAACGGTTGAGGTATTGGATCACCATTGGTTCAACAGCTTCACTTTCAGCTAACTCAACAGCCAGCCTTTCGGCTCTCCTGCAAACGCAACGGGCAATGTGAATTTCAGCACCGCGGGTGCTGGCTCCCGGTAAAACGAAACTCTCCAGTGCCGGCAACTTCTCGTCCATTTTATCGATGGCCTTTTCAAGGAATGCAATGTCTGAAGCATGCAAATCTGGAATAACCATCCGAGATCCCTCAGCCGAAGCCAGAATAGATCCGATGGTAAATAATCGGTCCTGGATTTCAGAGAGAACAGCCAATACTGAGTTGTCAGGCATGCGGCTGCGCACCAAACCAATATGTGAATTCAACTCATCTATGGTGCCGTAGCTATCTACCCTCAGATGGTGTTTTTTCACCCTCACTCCTCCGATTAGCCCGGTAGAACCATCATCCCCTTTGCGCGTATAAATCTTCATTTGATGTGCTTCAAAGGGAAATTAACACGAGAACGGGCAATTTGTTCAGAGCAGAATCCCGGCCAACGCGGCACTGAGATAGCTGGCAAGTGTTCCGCATACCAGCGCGCGAAAACCGAGTTTTGCCAGATCGGGCCGGCGCTCAGGCGCTATTTGCCCGATACCCCCTACCTGAATTGCTATGCTGCTAAAATTGGCAAAACCACACAACGCAAAAGTGGCAATAGCAACACTCTTAGGCGATAATACGCCTTGCTGCATCATGGGAACCAATTCTTTATAGGCCACGAACTCATTGATAACCAGCTTTGTGCCCATCAAACTCCCAACAGTCACCGACTCCGAGGCAGGAACGCCCATAGTCCAGGCAAAACCGGCGAACACATAGCCAAGCATACGCTGCAAACTCAGCTCAGCACCGAAGAGATGGCCCACATAACCGAGCAGTGCATTGACGAGAAATATCAATGCGATGAAACCAATCAGCATAGCAGCCACATTCAAACCGATACGCAAACCGTCTGAAGCTCCGGCAGCTATGGCATCCAGAAGATTGCTGTGCTGCTTTTGTACCTCCAGCTTAACTGAGCCGTGTGTTTCAGAGACTTCCGTTTCAGGCCATACGATTTTGGATATCACCAGGGCGGCAGGTGCCGCCATCATGCTGGCAGTCAGCAGAAAACGGGCATCAATGCCGGTAGAGATGTAATAGGCCATTACACCGCCAGCTATACAAGCCATGCTGCCGCTCATGCTGGCCAGCAACTCGCTCATGGTCATTCCTTTTACGTAAGGTTTGATCATCAGCTGAGCTTCCACCTGACCTACAAATGCGCTGCTTACATTGCTCAGCGCTTCTGAACCGCTCACGTGCATGATCTTATGCACCAGGCGGGCGAAATGCCGGATGATAAACTGAAGGATGCCAAAATGGTAAAAAATGTTTACCAAAACGGAAACGAAGATGATGGTGGGAATGATCTTAAAGAAAAAGATGGTTCCCTGACCAAAAGTCTCTTGCAGAAGCGGGGCATTGGCCAGCGGACCGAAAACGAATTCAGCGCCCCGGTCTGAAAAGTCAAGCAATTTATTGATGCCATTGCCGAGCATCCCGAACAAGCTTGCGCCGGCACTGGTCCGGAGTACAAACAACCCCAGAAGCAATTGTAACAGCAAGCCGCTTACTACCACGCGGTAGTTGATGCGTTTGCGGTTGTTGCTCATCAGCCATGCGATGAACAAAATCAGTGCGATTCCGGCCAAACCGGTGAAGCGATCCATGTGTGCAAATATGTAGTGTTGTGTTAGGGTTGCCAAATGGTTAGGTAATTCTGTTTTGTCGACCCCGTGGAAAGAATGGTCGAGGTACTTGAGTAAACGCGTGTTGCCACAATACCTTTGAGCCATGAATGCAAGGCGATTTGCCGTACTTCTTTTTCTGGTGCCTGCGCCGGTATTGGCTCAACAGGTTTATACACTGCGCGCATGCATCGAGCGGGCAGCCAAAGTGAGCCCGGATGTTGTGCAGGCTGCAATCGGTGTTGAACAATCCAAACTTGGATTGCAGCAGGCACGTTGGAGCCAGACTCCCGATCTGACGTTGTCGAGCGGACAATTTGTTCAAAATGGTCGCACCATCGACCGGTTTACCAACACCTTCGCCCAAACGCAGATTTTCAACAACAACTTCAACCTGCAATCGGGTGTGGCGATTTACAATGGCAGCCGCGCAAGAAACAGCATACAGCAAGCGCGTTTCGCGTGGACGGCATCCGAACAAGAATTGGCCGTAACCCAAAACAATATTGCCCTGCAAGTTGCCAATTTCTTCCTGCAGGCTTTACAGGCCAAAGAGTTGTTACAAACCGCCACAGAAAACCGCAAGAGTTTGCAAACGCAACTCGATCGGGCTGAGAAGTTGCGCAGCGGCGGTGCTTTGTCTGATGCCGGCGTGCTTTCCCTGCGTGCGCAACTGGCCAACGAAGAACTGAATGTAGTCAATGCAGCCAATCAGGTTGAACAAGCGCTGACTTCGCTTCGGGTATTGATGCAGGTGCCTTTGAACGAATCTTTCGATATCAGCAACCCTAAAATACTACCTGACACGCGCAGGCCAGACGATTACAGCCCTGACAGCCTGTTCCTTGTTGCCGCAAGCTTGCGTCCGGAAATCAAAGCGGCCGAAGCCCGCGTGCAGAGCGCTTCGTATGGCATGCGCGTATCGAAAGGTGCGCTTCTGCCCAGCCTGAGTTTCGGCGCGAACCTGAGTACAGTATACTCCGGGAATGCTAAAACGATTACCGGAACGAGCATCGCCGGGACCCGCCCGATCGGCTTTGTAACCGGAACGAACGAAATCGTTGAAACCTTCGACCTGGCCTACACCATGAAAACGATTCCCTTCAGCCGGCAATTCCAGGACAACTTCGGACAAAGCGCAGGCCTGCAGTTCAGCTGGGCTTTGTTCAACCGACAGGCAACGCGTATCGACATCAGCCGCTCGCGACTTGACCTGATGGCGGCGGAAAACCAGTTGGAAGCGGCGCGTTTCCGGTTATACAGCGATATCATCACAGCATGGACGGCTTACAAACAGGCCTGGCTGCGCTATGATGCAAGCAGGTTATTGTCTGCTTCACAGGAAGAAAACCTCCGCAATGCTGAAATACAGATGCAGGCCGGAATGAGTCAGCCAACTGAATTGCAGGTGGTGCGCAGTGCGGCCTTTGCTGCCCGCTCATCCCTGATCCAGGCGCGATACGAAACCGTCTTTCGCCGCATGATTCTTGATTTTTACGCCGGTGCCGGCATCAACGATATTCCCTGAAAAGATCCATGAAGACCAAACGTATACTGATAGCCATCGGAATCCTCACCGCCATCTTGCTGGTGTGGGCCATTGCCGGCGGCCGCAAACAAAAGGAAACAGCCGTAAGCACCAGCAAATCTGTCGTGCGCGATATCACCGAACTGGTTTCTGCAAGCGGTAAAATACAACCAGTGACAGAAGTGAAGATCAGCGCTGATGTTAGCGGAGAAATCACTGAGCTGGTCGTGGCGGAAGGCGATTCAGTCAAAGCCGGACAGCTACTGTTGCGCATCAATCCGGAATTGTACCTTACGACCCTCGACCAATTGCAGGCAAGCCTCGACAATGCCCGCGCAGGGCTTGCCACTTCAGAAGCACAGACAGAGCGCGCCCGTGCCTCTTTGCGTCAGGCTGAATTGCAATATAAAAGGCAAAAAGAACTCTTCAACCAACGCGTTATCAGTGCCCAGGAGTTTGAAAACGCAGAAACCCAATACCAGCTTGCCAAATCCGATGTAGAAAGCGCGAGTAAAAGTGCTTTGGCCGCAAGCTTCAACGTGCGAAGCGTGCAGGCCAGGCTGGAGGAAGGCCGCAAAAACCTGGGCCGTACCAGCATTTATGCACCAGTCAACGGCGTTGTAAGCTTGTTGAATAACAAGAAAGGCGAGCGCGTGGTTGGTACAGCCCAGATGGCTGGTACCGAAATCATGCGCATTGCCAACCTGGAGACCATGGAAGTGCAGGTGGATATCAATGAAAACGATATCGTGCGCATCCGCATCGGCGACAGTGCCAATGTAAATGTAGACGCTTACACCGACCGGATTTTCAGCGGAGTCGTGACCGATATTGCCAATTCTGCTAAGTTCAACGCCACCCAGCAAGCCAGCGACCAGGTAACCAATTATACAGTAAAAGTACGCATTACCACTCCCGCCGGAACAGCAGGAACTCCGGTTCTGAAACCCGGGATGACCGCCACGGTAGACATCAAAACCGAAACCGTGCGCAATGCGGTTTGCGTGCCCATCAGTGCCGTCACCACGCGCAACCCGATGGCTACTTCAGACAAAGGCAAAAACGATAAAAAGACCGCCGAAGCCGGGGCATCCGACAAGGAAAAAGAAACCAAGGGAACCTGGGTATTTATCCCCGAAAATGGCAAGGCAAAAGCAGTAGCTGTGAAGACCGGTTTACAAGACACCGATTGGTTTCAGATAACCGACGGACTGAAAGAAGGAACCGAAGTGATCAGCGCACCGGTGATGGTCATTTCCCGCACATTGAAGGACGGCGATCGCATAAAAACGACCGCAGCAGATAAAGTCTTCGACAAACCCTGATCTCAGGGTGTATTTTTGACCCGTTTTGGCGGTATTCAATACACTAACAGTTTTAGGCGGTGGCAGTTGGGCTACCGCATTGGTGAAGATCATTGCCGAAAACCGCGATGTGCAGATACAGTGGTATCTGAGGAACGCGGAAGATGCAGCGCATATCAACCAATACGGTCATAATCCGAAGTACCTGAGTGCAGTGCAGATCAGAACCGATCGCGTGCACGCATCATCAGATGCGGCAGCTTGCCTGAATGACGCCGGACTGATTTTACTGGCCGTTCCCAGTGCTTTCCTGCATAAAACGCTGGATGGGCTGAAGCTTCCTAAAGACGCTTATTTCCTCTCTGCTATCAAGGGTATCGTTCCGGAAACCCGGCAGGTGATTGCCCGTTACCTCGAGCAAACCCACGGCATTGCACCCGAAAAAATGGCCGTTGTAACTGGTCCCTGCCATGCGGAAGAAGTAGCACTCGAAAAACTCAGCTATCTGACCGTAGCCTCCCTGCATGAAGAGCCAGCACATTCGATTGCATCGCTCCTCTCCTGCCGGTATATTCTTACTGCAGTGAGTCAGGATTTGTACGGTGCTGAATACGCAGCGGTATTGAAGAACATTTATGCCATAGCGGCCGGTATTGCGCACGGACTTGGATATGGTGACAATTATCAGGCTGTACTGATCAGCCATGCCATCCGCGAAATGGAGCGCTTTCTGGACGCATTGCACGAAACACATCGCGATGTGAAAGACAATGCTTACCTCGGCGATCTGTTGGTTACGGCCTATTCACAATTCAGCCGCAACCGCACCTTCGGGAATATGTTGGGCAAAGGTTACAGCGTGGCCCATGCACAACTGGCCATGAATATGGTGGCAGAAGGTTATTATGCTACCGACAGCGTCTATAACCTGAACAAGGAACTTGGCGTATATATGCCGCTCCTCGATGCCGTCTATGCGGTTGTATATGGTCAACAACCGGCCACTTCGGTATGGCAACGCTTCAGCCAGGAAATGGGCTGATCGCAGCCGCGCAACCGGCCTTCGTTCGGATAACGCATCGCTTTACTCTTCCCGAAAAACAGGATAGCGTTTATTGGACTTATCGTATCTCGGCAATTGCCGGAGTCCCTCAGGTAATGCGCGTTTTCACCTGCAGTCAAGGTCGGATTCCTGGTAAGACAACCGGCTGAAACTTTATTGGCTGGAACAGATCAGCCTTCCCGGCCGGTAGTAAACAAATTGAAAGCACCCGATTAACGGATGAGCATCACGGAACCTTCCTGCACATGGAGTATTCCGTCAAAACCTACCGCCTTTACCCTGTAAACATAGGCTCCGTCCGGACATTGCGCACCCATAAAGGTACCGTCCCATTCCATGTCCGGATGATTGCTGCGGAAGACCAGTTGACCCCAACGGTTGTAAATCTCAAGCAGGAAGGATTTTTTTGGGATGGCATTGCCCTTCACCACAAAGAGTGCCCGGGCGCCGAAACGATCATTGAATCCGTCACCGTTAGGCGAAAATGCTGTTGGCACAAATAGACGGGATGTAGGTACAAGGGCGCGGTAATTGCTCGTGGATGTATCTGGGACAGGGCCATCCTTCACTGCCAGCACGCGATATACGAGGCTATCGCTTTGGCTGCTTACAACGCCATGGTCTTTCCATGACTGGAGGTTGGCAGGTATGACAGCGCGGGTATGGAATTTACCATCGGCTCCGCGTAATTGCACGAGGTAGGCGGCAATACCCGATGTCCATGAACGGTAGGGAGTCCATTCCAGGTGCGCATCATCCTGTTGAATGCTGCCTCTCAGGAAAATGGTAGTTCCTTCTCCCGCAACCGTTCCCCGGGCGCCGCAGTGATCGGTATAGGATACGCGGTACGTGTAGGCCTGTTCATTGACACGCGCAGTGCGATCGACGAAAGTGGTTGTATTGCACTGTCCTATTTCTGATGTGCCTTGCAGGTCGCTTCTGAAGACATGGTAACGCCCTCCCGGCAGGTAGTGTTCATAGGGTTCCCAGCGAACAAAAGCCCGCCTGGAATCATGAACCGTGGCAAGGTTTACCGGCACGTTACCAGCGGGAGGTAGGTAGAGTGGCCTGGCGCAGGTTTCGTTAGACCTTGAGCGAAGTCCATCCCCGCTTACCCCGACTACATAATAGCAGTATGGCTTGTCGCAAAGGGCAGAATCGTAAACCTCAAGCTGCCATGGCTTGACTGTCCGCCAATGTTTGAAGGCGGCACCAGACTCGGAGCGATACACCTCGTAATGGCTGAGGTTCAGCCAGCCATTGTAAGGCGTCCACCTCACCTGAAGAACAAAAGGCGACTGATTCGGACGCAAGGCCTGCGCTAGTATGGTACATTGGGAGATGCCATATCCGTTTTTGATGTTGCAGGTATCTTCCGTTCGCAGCGCGAAGCAGTGATTTTGCCGGTCAGAGCTGTTGCTTAATTGGGTAAACCATGCATTCTCATTTGCGTTTCGGAATCGCTGGAGGAAGTAATACCCGGCACTGTCGCGGTACAAATAATAGGCGAGAAAATCCGATGCCGTGTAAGGCTTCCAGTAAACGGCAACGGTCTGGTTGTCTGCCAGGAAGGTGACATGCGACAACCCCATGTGCACGGGCGCCATGGTATCGTGTACATGCAGGTTTCGTATGCTGACTGAAGAGCAACCCAGCGAATCCGTGATGGTTAGCCTTACCTTCTTGTTGTTGGGTGTTGGATAAGCCCAGCGACTGTCCTTGCTTCCTGAAAGATCATCCATCCGGGTTTCATCACCGAAATCCCATGCATACTTTACAATTGGCGACAGACCGTAACTGCGGTTGCGGAAGTAAACCGTATCGCGGTAACATGTGGAATCTGCCGACATTACGAATGCAGCATTCGGGCTTGGGAATACTACGATTTCATAGGGCAACACAAAACTGTCGCTGCATCCGTTCTCGTTTACCGCATATAACTTGGGCCGGTAGCGGCCAGCTTGCGTAAACTCCCAGACCGGCTGTGGATCAGCCGATGTGCTGTTCCCATTCCCTTCCGGTTCCCAGCGCAAGTTCCGGTAAAACAAGGTGCGGTTGATAAATCGCACGGTAAGTGGTGAGCAACCTTGCCGCAAGTCGGTTGTGAACTGCGCTTCCGGCCCCTTGAAGACCAGAACAGAATCTTTTATTTTTTCAATCACCCTGCATCCCAGGGAGTCGTACAAGGCAAAGGTGGGGTAATACACCTGGTAATTGCTCGCCTTGTTCCTGACGCCGTAAGCATGATGGGTGATGCCAAACGAATCGGTCACGCTTCCATCGCCGTAATCCAGGATCACCTGCTTAAAAAAGCTGCTGCGATTCTCGAAGCGGGCAACGAACGGCTCACAGCCCGAGACTTTGCTAATGGAAACATCGGCCTCCGGTCCAATGATCCGGAGGTATTGATTCCTCGTCAGTGAATCTTCGCAACCCAGCCGCGAACGAACCCGCAGTGTTACGCTTACACCGCCTACCGAGTTCCTTACCAATAGTTTAATGGCTTTTGCTTTGTCGATCGTCAGGAGGTCATCCGCCGGATTGTTGCTGAACGACCACCGGCTGAAGCGGCTGTTGTGACTGGTATTGGTTAGCTCGATAATCTTCGGGGCACAATAGCTAACACTATCGACCGCATAGAAATCAGCCCGGATGGAATCCACACGTACTACATTGCTGAAAGTATCGTAGCACCGGTGTTGATTGGTGGTAATGAGACGGATATTGAAAAGACCCGAACGGCTGGCAACAAACCACGGTTCCCTTGCGGTTGGTGAGGGAAAGAAGCGAATGGAAGAATCTGAACAATCCCAGTAGAAATGGGTCGCTGTGGCGGTAGACCGGTTCCGTAGCCGGAAGGTATCACCCCTGCATTTTCCATTGTTGGCCAGCTCAAAATAGGCCACCACGCCACCTTGCAGGCGCAAATCTTTGACTGTATCGGCGCAACCCGAGGCGCCGCGGCAGATGAACGAATAGAACTGCGACTCCCGGAACAACGTGGTCGTGGTGCGCATGCGCTGCGAGTCAATTACCGACCGTAGCGGGTACTTTTCTGTCCATTGATAAGCGGCCGGATTTCTTCTTTTTTCAAAATCAACATCCTTCACCAGGCGTGCCTGAAGAACCGACTGGAAAGGAATGCAGTCTTCCATCGGGTTGGCCGTGGCAAGAATAGCTGATCCGCTGACAAACACCCTTTCAGGCAATGGAAGTATGAACTGGCAGCCACCATTGGCTGTATCAGAGTAGAACAAGCGAAAACGATAGCGGCCATGCCGGGGAAGTTGCAGCCTCGCCGTGTCTTCAGAAGCAAACTTGTAGACTTGCCCCGAATCGGTGTTTCGACCTTCCCAGTAGCGGATGGCCGTGCTGCTCCCTTGTCTGACTTTTGAAAACAGGAAAAAGGGTTCGTTCCTGCATACGAACGAATCGCCAAGATGGGGAAGAATTTCCGGATTATACACTTTCAGCGAGTCTGGGCCAAAGAGCGTATCGCGGCAACCTTTGGGAGTCCATGCGATCACACGAAAAGAAAACCTGCCTGTATCCGGCGAACTCCAACGTACGGCAGTGAGCTTGCTTCTGGACAAGGTATCCTGCTTTCTGTTCCAGATGGCCCAATCGTATTTCACGTCCTGTTTCCGGCTTGTACCAACAGGATCGGGCTGAAGCAACATTTTCTGATTCGGACAGGCCGGATTCGGGGTTTTTGAGACCTGGACATCCAGGAGCATTCCCACGATGGCATTGTGTTGCATGAGCGTGTCTGTGCAGCCATTGGAGCCTTTGGCAATCAAGCGGACATGCCAGTTTTGCAACTGCTTGGGAATCCATGCAATATCCCTTGCGCCGGACTGAAACAACACCTGCGTATCGCCGCTGAATACGGTCCACTCATAAGCAGTTGTTCCCGTATCCGATTCCAGGGAGCGGTTCTCAATCCGCAGCGTATCCGGAAGGCTGCAGTAGGCCGGAGTCTCGATATGCATCCGTGCCAAGGGCGGCCGTGTGCGGATCAGGTTCTTATACCTCCGCTCCACCGAGCAACCAAAAGAATCTTCCCGCAATACAAGTGAAAAGAAGCCCGAATCCTGGAACGAAACTGCTTTCTTACCTGTACCCAGGCTGTCTGTTTGCACTGCTGGCGGACTCCATTCCCAGACGGTTTGCCCGGTACGACTGCCCAGAACCTCGTATACCACTTTGCTGCCGAGGCACGTCACTCCGGGCTGCTGCCGCAATGCCAGGTGGATACTGTCGCCCAACCTGACTATGCTATCCTCGTTTATTGCGTAAGAACAACCGGCATCGGTAACAGCCTCAGCCATAGCACCGTACTGGCCGGGTCGCGTGTAGGTTACCGGCGGTGGAAGGCGCGTAAGCGATGATACAGGCGATCCCCCGGAAAAACGCCAGCGGAGGCTGCGCAGCTGTTGTTCAAATGTATCCGCCAGCAACCGGTATTGAATGCTGCGAGGCAGACAGCCTCTGTCCTGATTGGGCTGGACGGCCAGTTTCACCTTCCGGAATGCCCCGACCGCAGAATCCATGTACAAGGAACCAACGCAACCAAAGGAATCGCGGACCGTTACGAATACCGGTTTGTATCCCCAAGGCGCCCGGAATTGCACGTACAATGAAGCTTCTCCGCGTCGAATGTACTTCCCATCGATCAACCAGTCGCGCGATGCACTGTATGGCGTAACATCTGCAAACTGCACCGAATCGTCTTCGGAACATTGCAAACGGCTGCTGAACCGGAGCAAGGGCTTGGGATTGTCTCTCCCTGCATAAACATCCTGCAGCGTTGCCACGCAGCTGTTGCCTCCCGCATAGCGAACCCTGAGGCGCACATCCACCTTGCCTGCTACTGCTACCAGCGCGCTGAAAGTATCGCCAGCCGGAACCCAGCCGTTTCCTAAATCCCACTCATATCCGGTACAAGTAGTACATCCTTTGGCGACGAGTGTAACTTTCCCTGGTACACATATCACCTTTTTATCGGGGGCGATTGTTACACCACATTGAGATTTTGCAGCAAAGGGAATTAGCAATAAAAAAAAGACTGACACAAAATTTAACAGACATACTTGTAAACGTTTTCTGTACTGAAAGCACATACGAATGGGGGGCATATTCACAAAAATAGCCTAATTCGGGCGCGAAAATACAACTGGCGAAGGCAAAACCAATTAGCAACGAATATTGCATCAACCTTTATGCAGGCAATCAGAACAAGTGCATTTTTTTGTCATCAGATTATTGCTACCAACAAAAAAGTCTTTCCTGTACACCCGCGCTATCCTTTTAAACGCTAAACAAGATAGCTTTCATTTATTATCAGAACAAGTGAAATCAACGCACTCCTACTCCTCTCGGAATACAGGATACAGGTTATTTGTGCGTTCGTACCACGGCGACTGCCTGTAAATCCAATACAATTGGGCAAAACCATCTGAAGCGAAGGCAGGATCAGCTGCCCTTCTGGTTTCAAACTGCGCCTTCACAGCCGGGTTCGCGGCAAGAAATGCCTCCGCCTTTTCTTCGAACACATAGGCACTGTACCATTCCTTTTGTTGCAGGATTGCATCGAAAAAGTTCCAGTTGAAATAACTATCAGACGCCTCCGGATGCATTACCTGCGACAGAAAACGGCTGTTGCGTGGCGTAACAGTGTACTTCACCCATCCGGGCTGAACCTGAATAGTCAATACTGTATCCCTTACCCTCGTGTGCTGATGCAGGAAGTGGCCTTCATACGGATTGCGTCCGGCTTCGTGGTGTTCGATGTACGATGCACCAAGCCGCATTGTCTCTGCCTTAGTAATTGTTTCACCCTGAACTCCGTTCCATTCCAGTCGCTCGATCACTTCACGCCAGGCAGGTGAAATCAAATACGCTTTCGGCATGCGCATGGAATCTACCGGTATCCAGGTATTGTGAAACGGGATGCGCTTTTGCCAGGCTTGAGTTCGGTCGTAGTAGAGACGTTGTTGCCCGGTTACCTTACTTTGCTTGTAGGCTGCGCGGTAACCGGAAAAAAACAGGCTGTCTTGGGTACTGTTGGCCTGCTTCCAGGAGAAAACCTGCCAATCGCTTGCTTGCGGCTCCATCGGCAAAACCATATTGCTTTGGTTCAACTGTTCGAGTAATGCTTCCATGAACGCATAGGTTGCCCTCACCCGT
Organism: Flavobacteriales bacterium; assembly: GCA_947463435.1. Lineage (GTDB taxonomy): Bacteria > Bacteroidota > Bacteroidia > NS11-12g > UBA955 > REEB481. The sequence continues at coordinate 16,573 of CANHTS010000017.1, forward strand.
TGTGGGAAGGGTTTAAGCATGTGGGTCTCTACGGTGAAACCCAGGCAATGGTGCAGCGCTGCAAAACCTGTGGCGTAGCGCCCTCCATCGAAGAATCCGTTGATCCCGCTGTCCGGAACTTCACGGCGTGTTTCAACATAGGGCACGACCGGCCAGCCGCGGCGTGGTAAAACGCTGTCGAGAGCGGAACAAAGTCCTTTCATGGTTTGCCGTTCAGCTCCGGAGAGCTTGGCAGGATGGGTTCCGAAATAGGTCAGGGTATAAGGGTAATCGGCGCCGTTGCTGGTATGGTTGTCTACGAAGATCCGGGCGTCGATGCGGGTAAAGAAACGGATAAAGGTTTCGGCATTGCGGCTATCTGCCTTGATAAAGTCGCGGTTCAGATCGAGGTTGCGGGCACTGGCACGGAAACCGTATTCATCGGGTCCGTCTTGGTTGGCCCTGCTGCAACAGCCGCGGCGTTCGATGCCATCCACATTGTACTGCGCGATGATAAACAAGCGGTAATGGGTCAACAGGTGTTTCCAGCGCTTTGCATTTGCGAGAATATCCCTTGCCAGTGCCATGCTCGCATCCACGCCTTCCGGCTCACCGGCATGGATGGCGTTGTTGATGAGGATGGATGGCCGCAAGTCGGCTTTCTTCCCCAAGGGGCTGTTAACCTGCAGCACCATAATATCGCGCAATCCATCCGATTTACCGATGCTGAAATACAGCGGCGCCATACCCGGCAAATCGGGAACACGCCGAAACTGTTCACATAAGTTGCGGTAATAGGTATTGCAAGCTTCGTAGGAAGCGGTTTGGTTTGAGTCGGTTTCAAATACCGTTTTGACCTGTGCCTGTGCAGTCGTGAACGACAAAAGGCTCAGCAAACAGAGGCGATGCAACATGATCAACGCAGGCGGTCCATTCCTTTTATCAGCGCTTCATCTCTCATGATGCCGCGAAGAGCCAGGAGGAAGAAGGCAATCATCAAAAATGGAGCTGCAAAAGAAAGCCCGAGGCTACCTTCCACCGGGCCTCCCTCACCCAGTTGCGACATCACGCTGCGGTAGCGGAGAAAGGCCATCAGTCCTAACATAAGCGAAAGACCTGTACCGAGCCAGCAGGCTTTGATTTGCAATGGGCGGTTCTGGTACAGGAAAATGGAGGCTGCTGCTATGAAAGTAAGGCCGGCTAAGAGCAAAAGGCTGACGATATCATTTACGCGGACTCCATTGATGTCCACCGACATAAAATCTACACTGGCATTGCGTGTTCCCTGAACCGCCGTGTAAAATGGTCCGCCCCAGAACAGCACATACACCCCAAGCAGGGCATTGAGCAAAAGGAAGATGCTTTGAATGCGTTGGATCATGGCAACAAATATAGTTTCGGCGCAACTGCAGCAGTATAGGTAAATTTGCGCCATGCAAGAAGCCTTCATCGTCGATTCGGTGCGCAGTGCCGTAGGTAAGTTCAATGGAAGTCTGGCGAGTGTGCGGCCGGACGACCTGGCAGCCGGGATCATCCGCGCCTTGTTGGAACGCAACCCAGGTTTTGACCCGGCGGTGTTGGATGAGGTGATTCTCGGCGCTGCCAACCAGGCCGGTGAAGACAACCGCAACGTGGCCCGCATGGCTGCGCTCCTCGCCGAGATTCCGGTGCATGTTCCCGGCTATACCGTGAACCGCCTCTGCGCCAGCGGTCTGCAATCTGTAATGAATGCATTCATGGGCATTCGTAGCGGCATGGGCAGCGCTTTCCTTGCCGGCGGCGTAGAAAGCATGACCCGGGCGCCTTTTGTGATGGCAAAGTCGGAACAGCCTTTTCAACGCAATGTGGAGATTTACGATACCACCATCGGCTGGCGCTTTACCAATCCGGCCCTGAGTGCGTTGCACCATCCTTGGACAATGGGCGAAACGGCCGAAAACGTCGCGGAGAAATTCCAAATCAGCCGCGAAGACCAGGATCAATTTGCCTATGAAACGCAGGTACGCTGGAAGGAAGCGCAGGCTGCCGGTTACTTCAACAATGAAATTATACCCGTTTCCATTCCCCAGAAAAAAGGAGATCCGATTGTTTTCCATACCGATGAACATCCGCGCCTGAGCACTGTGGAGACCCTTGCCACGCTCAAGCCTGCGTTTCGCAAAGGCGGAACCGTTACAGCAGGCAACAGCAGCGGCATCAACGACGGTGCCGCTTGTATGCTGGTGGTGAACGAAGAAACCCTCAAGCGTTTCAACCTGAAACCCATCGCACGGATCGTATCGGCCGCCGCGGCGGGTGTTGCGCCTGAAATCATGGGAATCGGCCCGGTACCTGCAGTACAGAAAGCGCTGAAAATGGCCGGCTTACAGGTATCCGATATCGACATTTTTGAACTCAATGAAGCTTTTGCCTCGCAGGTTTTAGCCAGTATGCGCGAACTCGGAATTCCGCGCGAAAAAGTGAACCTGCAAGGCGGATCTATTGCCATTGGTCATCCGCTTGGCGCATCCGGCACGCGCATTTCGACCACCTTGCTCCACCTGCTGCAGCGCAAACAAGCGCGCTACGGTGTGGCAACCATGTGTGTGGGCGTGGGTCAGGGCGCTGCCATCGTTTACGAACGCCTCTGATCCCGGTAACATATCATGGAACTGCAGCGTTACCGACTCGACATCCAGTTCCGTGGAACCGCATATCAGGGTTGGCAAAAGCAGTTGGATAAGCCAACGGTTCAGGGCATACTTGAATCCAAATTGCAGGTTTTGCTGCGCCATGAAGTGCAGGTTACCGGTTGCGGACGTACGGACAGCGGCGTTCATGCGCGGCATTTTCCGCTGCACTTTGATGGCCCTCCTGCCCTGCCGGATGCTTTCCTGCACCGGCTCAACGGCCTGCTCCCGGCCGATGTAGCGGCATTGCACCTGGAAGCAGTTCCGGCCGATTTCCATGCGCGCTTCCATGCACGGGGCCGCGAATACAGCTATTATATCCATTTCGGGAAGCAGGTATTCCTGGAAGATGTTTCCTGGAGACAAACCCAAAGACCAGACCTGGATCGGATGAACATGGCAGCCGCATTACTACCCCATCATGAAGACTTCCGCTGTTTTACCAAAGGCGAAATGCCGCAGCACCATGGCTATGGATGCCTGCTGGAGTCAGCCAATTGGACTGAAACGGAACATGGCATGGTATTCTGCGTACGCGCAAACCGCTTCCTCCGCAACATGGTGCGCGCAATGGTGGGCACCCTGCTGGAAGTTGGTACAGGGCGCATGAGCCTGCCGGAGTTCGAAACCATGCTCAAATCAGGAACGCGTTCCGATGCAGGCCCCAGTGTACCGGCGCATGGTTTGTTTCTGGAAAAGGTCTGGTTTTGAGAAAACGATAAGCTATCCGGGTTTTATTCCAGCAAAGGGCTTCCGCCGGCTACTTCCAAGCTAAAGCAATGAACTGGGGGAGTCTCAGGTCTCCGCCGGTTCCACCGTATCTGTATCGCGTTCCCAACCTTCGTATTGCAAGACAAGGCGTTCACGCATAATGTCTTCACCTGAACCATCCAGGTTTGCCAAGGGTTCGTAGACACTCGGCCAGCAGCGGTAAATCCTGAAAGTCATCACCACTTGTCCGGATTCATTGAGCAGGCTGATTTCGATGTCTTTTCGAAAGTTTCGCAAACTCATTTCAGCACCTGCACCTGCTCCCAGATTAAAAACCAGATCTGCCCAGGCTTCGAAAGCAGTATCGTGCGTGCGTCCGCGCTCCAGAATGATCGGTTCATATTGTGTTATACCCGGCATTCTGCGCACAGAACTGGGATCGCTTCCTTCGCGGTGCAATACCACACCCGTTTCGCGGCGAAGCCCGGTGATTCGGTCTATGCCGAGAATGTAGCGACCGTCCCATTTCACTCTGAATTTAAAGTTCTTGTACGGGTCGAAGCGGTGTGCGTTGACGGTGAAGCCTGCCATGTGGAGTAGGATAAAAAGGAGAAAATATGCGAGCGGCAGGCTTATCCACCAAAGTATGCCATCCGACCACATATCCAAAGATAACAAAAAAAGCCCCGCAATGCAGGGCTTTTCGTGTAGATAAGATTAGAATCAGCGCACGAAGCGGAAGCTGCGACCCGGGAAGCGGGCCATCTCACCCAACTCTTCTTCGATACGGATGAGCTGGTTGTACTTCGCCATGCGGTCTGAACGCGAGGCAGAACCGGTCTTGATTTGTCCGCTGTTCATGGCAACCGCCAGATCGGCGATGGTGCTGTCTTCGGTTTCACCGCTGCGGTGGCTGATGATATTGGTGTAGGAATTCGCAGTGGCCAACTGAATGGCTTCGATGGTTTCGGTGAGGGTACCGATTTGGTTCACTTTTACCAGAATACTGTTGCCAACACCCTGCGAAATACCTTCGCGCAGGCGGTTCACATTGGTAACGAACAAATCGTCGCCCACGAGCTGCACTTTGTCACCAAGGGCGGTTGTGAGCGCTTTCCAGCCCTTCCAATCGTCTTCGGCGCAGCCATCTTCAATGCTGATGATCGGGTATTTGGCGCACCAATTAGCCCAGTAATCCACCATACCCTGGCTGTCGAGTATGCGTTTGTCAGACTTCTTGAAGGTGTACATGCCGGTTTCCGGATTGTACAGTTCGCTGGTGGCTGCATCCATCGCGATATACACATCGTAACCGGGCTTGAAGCCGGCCTTTTCGATGGCTTTCAGTACGATCTCAATGGCTTCTTCATTGCTTTGGATATCGGGGGCAAAACCACCCTCGTCGCCCACATTGGTGCTGTAACCGGCTGCTTTAAGTACCGACTTGAGATGGTGGAAAATCTCCACACCCATCCTGAGCGAATCGCTGAACGTTGGCGCATTAACAGGCATCACCATGAATTCCTGGAAGTCGATGCGGTTATCTGCATGCGCACCGCCGTTGAGGATATTCATCATCGGAACCGGCAAGGTGTTGGCATTGACGCCACCGATATAGCGGTAGAGTGGCATTCCAAGTTCTTCTGCAGCAGCGCGGGCAGCGGCCAGCGATACAGCAAGAATGGCATTGGCACCAAGCCTGGACTTATTGGCGGTGCCGTCGAGTTCGATCATCGCTGCATCGAGGGCATTCTGTTCACTCACTTCCATTCCTTCGAGTGCGGCAGCAATTTCTTCGTTAACATGGTCAACAGCCTTTTGAACACCTTTACCGAGATAACGGGTCTGGTCGCCATCGCGCAGTTCGGCAGCTTCGTGGATACCGGTGCTGGCGCCACTTGGAACAGCCGCGCGGCCCATGGCACCGTCTTCTGTGAATACTTCAGCCTCTACAGTGGGGTTTCCACGGCTGTCAAGCACCTGACGTGCCTGGATATGAATGATACTGCTCATATTTGGAATGAAGGTTTAACCGGATTGGCTTTCATCAGCGAAATGAACTGATCAAAGAGGTAATAGCTGTCGTGCGGACCCGGATTGGCCTCCGGGTGGTGTTGCACGGAGAAGGCAGGCTTATCGCGCCTGGCGATGCCTTCCACCGACTGGTCGTTCAGGTTGATATGCGTGAGTTGCACGGTTTCCGTAAGCGCTTCGTCGAAGGCCACGGCAAAACCGTGGTTCTGGCTGGTTATCTCGCTGCGTCCGCTGATGAGGTTGTGCACCGGATGGTTGCATCCACGATGCCCGTGGTGCATTTTGTAGGTTTTAAGTCCGCTGGCAAGCGAAAGCAGCTGGTGGCCCAGACAGATTCCAAAAGTAGGGATACCCGCATTGACCAGTTTCTTCACCGTTTCTATGGCGTAATCCATCGCAGCAGGGTCGCCCGGGCCATTGCTGAGCATGATGCCGTCCGGATTCCAGGCGAGTACTTCTTCAGCGGTACTGCGGGCGGGGAAAACGCCGAGATAACATCCGCGCTTCACCAGACAACGGGCAATATTCTTTTTGCTGCCGAAATCCAATAAAGCAACACGGTGAGGTGCGGCTGGATCACCATCAGTATAAAAACTACTGGTGCTGACCGTGCTTGCCAGTTCCAGACCACTCATGTCGGGACAGGCATCGAGCATTTCTCTCAATACATTGGGATCGTCTATTTCAGAGCTGATGATGGCATTCTGGGCGCCTGCTTCCCTGATATGCCTTACCAATTGGCGCG
>CANHTS010000018.1 GCA_947463435.1 Flavobacteriales bacterium
GTTATTGAAGGGCATCAGGAAAAGGTAACCGATGCGCAGATCAGTGCCGACGGGCGGTTCATCCTGACTTTGTCGCACGACCGCTCTCCTACTTTGTGGGACGGGCAAACAGGCGAGCCACTGTATTCATTCCTGAACGGCGGATACATCTTTAAGGCAGTGTTTTCCCCTTCCGGTTCTGAAATTGCCACCCTTGGCAACGACGGCCGTATCAGAACCTGGGAAAGCAGCCAGGGAACACAGAAACTCACGTTGCCTGTTCCGGGCAGCCAGGCATTGGATATCGCCTATAGTCCGGAGGGCGGCCAGATTGCCGTGGCTTGTGCCGACGGAAGCATGTTGTTTTTCGACACCCTGGCCGGCGAACCATGCGGAGTATTGAAAGGATATGCGGCAGATGTTTACGCCGGAGAAATCAGCAACGACGGCAAGTATCTGGCTGCCGGCGGGAACGATTCCATCCTGCGGATTTACGATTACGTCAATGGCAAACTTCTACACGCTATCCACGCACACGAGGGCGCCATCAGCCGCTTGTCGTTCAACCGTCAAGGCAGCAGGATATTTAGCACTTCCACAGATCAGAAGGCCCATATCTGGGATGCAGGATCCGGAAAAAGACTAGCGACAGTGCACGCCGACGAATCCGACATCGTGGCGGCGGCCTTCAGCCCTGATGGACTCAGCCTGGCCAGCGGCTCTATGGCAGGGAATGTGCGCATATCACGCAGCGACGATGGACTTCCCCTAAAAACCCTCAGGGAAATTGGACCGGCAGTGCAAAGCATCGTGTATTCACCCAAAGGCGCTTTCCTGGCCTATGCCGACCGGGAAGGAGTTTGCCATGTGTATACAACCGATGGCAGCGAGAAAATTCATACCTATCGCAGCGAAGGCCCCGCTATCCTGAGCATACGGTTCAGTCCGGACGAAAAACTCCTCTCTGCCGGTCTTGAAAACGGTGAAATACTGGTTTGGCATACGGATTCCCGGCAGTTGCGCAACCGTTATCCAACCACAGCAGCCGTTACAGAACTCCATTTCAGCCACAAAGGACACCTGCTGGCGGCAGCCAATGGAAACGGCGAAATCGTTCTTGTGCAGACCCAGACCGGGGCTGAATCGTTCCGGCTGGAAAAACAAAGCACCGGCATTCAAAGTCTCGCATTTTCCGCCAGCGACGACCTGCTGTTTGCCGGATGCGAAAACGGGGAAATCAGTACCTGGTCGACAGCCACCGGAGGACGCATTCACACCGACGCTTCCCATAAATCCCGCGTAACCGGTTTGTTTCAGGATCCGGGTGGCCGCTATTTGCTCAGCACTTCGCAGGATGGCAGTGTAAAAACCTGGGATATGCTCACCGGTCAGATTGAGTTCACCTTGCTGGGCTTGCCAAAACGCGAACAGATGATTATCCATCACACCGGCTTATTCGATCTGTCGGATGCTGCGGCGCCCTACATGCATTTCGTTGTGCTTCAGCAAAAAGCACCGCCCGAAATCATTGAACTGCAACAGCTAAAATACCGTTACTACGAACCCGGAATCTGGACACGTGTGTTGCGAAATGAAGCCTTCCGCGAAGTGGCAAGTCTGGATGAAGTAAAGTTATGGCCCGATGCCAACGCTCATATTGAAAACGACCGGCTTCAAATCAGCCTGAAAGCAAGAAATGGCGGGATAGGCAAAATCCAATTGTATGTGCGTGGGAAGGAAATCGTTCCCGACCTGCGTTCAGAAGCCCAGCTCAAAACCCAGGACAGCCTGAACCTGAGCACCGCACTGCTTCCGTACAGCCGGTTTATGCTTGCTGACACCGTCAACGGGCTCGATGTCTTTGTTTGGAACGCGGAAGGCACCATCAGCAGCCGGCCCATTCACTTGTGGTACAAACCGGGTAAGCCGGCAGACGGCACCGAAATCATGTCGGGCATCGGCGCGACGAGCGAAACACGCGGCGCAGCGGTTGTGCGTGCGCTCGGCAATGCAAGCACAGATGGCCTGGCTATCAGACCACGCCTTTACGGTATCTGCGCCGGAATCAGCAATTATACCGGTGATCAGATCGACCTTGCCTATGCGGCCAAAGACGCCGAAGATTTTGCAGGCGCCCTGAGGCAAGCAGGTGAACTGTTGTTCGGCAAGGAATCGATCGATATCACGCTTATCAATGGCAGTGCAGCCTGTGAAGCACCAACGCGGACCGCCATTTTAAAAGCATTGGACAAGCTCCGCGATACACGTCCGGGCGATGTGGTAGTGGTATATCTCAGCGGTCATGGAATTGCGCGTTTCGATGAATTCTTTTTCCTCTGTGCTGAAGCCAGCGACGCGGCAGCAGAATATCTGAGAGACCGCACTTTTGCGCGATCGGTATCCATTTCGTCTGAGGAGCTCACGGCTGCGCTGAATGCCATTCCGGCTGACAAAAAGGTATTGATTATCGACGCCTGCAACAGCGGCATGGCAGCCCAAAGAATGGCCGTTGCAACCCGCGATATGCCCAGCAGTCAGATCCGCGCGCTGGATAGGATGCGCGGCCGATCGGGTTTATACGTGCTTGCCGGCTCTGCTGCTGATATGCCCAGCTATGAAGCCAGTCGCTTCGGACAAGGTTTATTAACTTACAGCCTCTTGAAAGGAATGAAAGGTGCCGCCCTGCGCAGCGAAGGGTATTTTGGTTTTGTGGATATCGCGGCCCTGCTTCACTACGCAACCGAAGAAGTGCCCCGGCTGGCGAAGGAAATCGCCGGTATCCAGCAACCACAATTCATGACGCCAACCGGTGCAGGCAGTTTTGATATTGGCATGGTAGACGACAGCGTGCGCAACAGCATACGGCTGGCAGAGCCGAAGCCGGTTTTCATTCGTCCTCAGTTCGTTGTCAACGGCAAACCCACGGATGAAGCCGGGCTTACGCGTATGGTATCGGAAACCTTATTCGACATGCGTTCCAAAGGAAAAGATGCGCCGATCAGTTTTGTCGATGCAGGCAGTTATCCGGGATCCTATCAGATTTCAGGCACTTATGCACTCGAAGGAAAAACAGTGCGGGTGGATGTGTATGTGCTGAAAGACGGAACCCGCGAAGTAGCCAGGTTTCCGATGGAAGGCGATCTGGACAATTTGCCGGCCTTGGCCGTGAGGATGATCGAACAAGCCAGAACCTTCGCGCACTAGGAACTTCGCAGCACAACTGCGGAGAGTACTTCTGCGGTAAAAACAAATCCGAAAGCCTGTAAAATGGAACGGGCCGGAGAGCGATATGCTGTCCGGCCCGTCGTTGTTCCGCCTCAGCAGCCCGGGGTCAGGGCGTTTTGGCGGGCAGCTTCACTGCAAATATTTTCTCTTGCCCGTCGGCAGTTTTTCCTTCGATGGCAATGCTTCCCTGCAGCGACTGCAACAGGTCTGCGGCACCACTACCTGAATACACCGGCTCGTTGGCAATGTGGGTGATGATAAACCCGGCAGGTATTCCGGCCTTTTTGAAGATGCCGTCAACCGACACCACTTTCACGCCGTTTTTCAAGTTCAAGGCAGCCCGTTCTTCACGTGTTGTGGTTTCCATCTTCAACCCGCTGAATTCGTTGACAGCTTCCTTCTTCGCCACTTCAGGCGCGGTTTTGCCATCTTCACTCTGCAAGGTCACCTCGAATTCTTTTTCAGAACCTTCGCGCAACACGGCAATCTTCACCTTGTCGCCCGGGCGTTGCTTGCCAATTTCACCTTGCAAGGCAGAGGAGCTGTTTACGGCTACGCCGTTCACTTTCTGGATTACATCGCCTTTGCGGATACCGGCTTTTTTACCGGCGCCGCCATCCACAACTTCAGCGACATATACGCCATTCAGCGATTTCAGGCCTTCGCGGTCGGCCAGATCCTGGTTGATGTCTTGAATGGAAACGCCGAGGAGACCGCGCTGCACCTTACCGTAGTTCATCAGATCGTCTACGACTTTCTTTACCAGATTCACCGGAACCGCAAAACCGTAGCCTACATAACTGCCGGTTTCCGAAGCGATGGCGGTATTGATGCCGATCAGTTCGCCGGAAGTATTAACGAGGGCTCCGCCGCTGTTACCGGGGTTGATGGCCGCATCGGTCTGGATGAAGTTCTCGATGGCGTATTTATTGCCCTGGCTGCGGATGATATCGATGCTCCGGCCAAGCGCACTCACGATACCCGAGGTAACGGTGCTGGTCAGGTTAAATGGATTACCTACAGCAACAACCCACTCTCCTACTTTTACGATATCGCTGTTACCGTATTTCAGGAAAGGCAGGTTGTTCTGATCGATGCGGAGCAGGGCGATATCGGTATTCGGGTCGGCGCCGACGAGTTCTGCCACATAGGTGCGCTTATCGTTCAGGATTACCTCGATTGTATTCGCACCGGCAATCACGTGGTTGTTGGTGATAATGAAACCGTCAGGGGTGATGATAACACCGGAACCGCTGCCGTTGCGGGGCTGGTTGGGCATTTCGAAGCGGAAATTCGGGTTATTGAAGAACCCGAAAGGATCGAATTGTTGCGGTTGTGTGCCCCTTGACTCTGCTGCACCTGCACTGGTTTTGATGTGCACCACTGCCGGCGTTGCCAGGTTGGCCACGCCGGTAAAGTCGAATGCAGGAGTGCCCTGGATACTGGCAAAGCGGGCGATGTAGGGAGAAGCCTGTTGTTTCCCTTCGACCGTGGTTGGCGCGTTGATGTGGTCTACCCAGCGGTTGAGGCCGAGTGCTCCGACTCCGCCGAAGAAGGCGGCGAGCATCAGAAATCCTGTTTTCTTCCAGTCTGCTTTCATATCATTTGCTTTGTATGGACAATTTCTTTCAATTTTTGTTCCAAATCTCCACCATGCTAAACAGGAATTCAAGCCGGTTATTTTATTTTCGAACGTTCCCTTTTACCTGTTTCGACCAAAGGGTATAAACTGTCTGTGAGATGTTCGGAAAGAGACCGCCAGGGGATGAAGAAATCCTCCGTATGATGCAAAACGGAGACCAGCATGCCCTGGTGTTGCTTTACAAGCAGCATGCAGGTGCCGTTCAGCGCTATATCCTCCGCAACAGCGGTTCGCGTGAAGACGCGGAAGACTTGTTGCAGGAAGCGCTGGTAGTGGCCTGGCAGAACGCCCAGAAGCCGGACTTCCGCCTGACATCCCGATGGGGCACTTACCTGACGGCCATTTGCAAGAACCTCTGGCTCAAACAACTCAAGAAGAACAGCCGGTTCACCGATGAAGCCCAGGTTTCCCCTGAAAAAATGTCAGAACCCGAAAACAGCAGCAGGACTATGGATCTCAAAAAAATCGTCGCTTGCGTGGAACAGCTGGATGAAACATGCCGGAAACTGCTCACGCTTTTCTATTTCGAGGGGCTCGACATGGAACAAATCGCCCTTCGTATCGGTTTTAACAATGCCGATACAGCCAAGGCCAAGAAGTACCAATGCTTCAAACGCCTGGAACAGCGTGTGAAGCAACAATATGACCGGAGTGATTTTTTAGGATAAGGCCATGACCAGAGGAATTGACAACAGCGAACTGATTGACCGTTTCCTGCGCGACGAAATGCGCGGGGAAGAACGGGATGTTTTCCTGCGCCGCATGGAAACCGATCCGGCTTTCCAGCTCGAAGTGGAAAGCCAGAAACTACTGGCAGAGGCCATCCGCCTGGCCAGGAAGAATGAACTCAAGCGCTACATAGCCGAACATACCCAAACCCGCAGCGCCCGCTTGCGTCCGGCCTTGGTTTGGTCGCTGTCTGCCGCTGCTTCCATAGCCGCACTGGCCGTATTCTGGTTCACCTGGCAGCGGTACGACGGCAGCAAAGAGCAGTTTGCCCGTCAGGATGTTAAGCAGGAGGCACCACAATCCGCACCGGCCGTTAAGGAAACAGAACGGCTCCAGCGCGATCGCGCCATCGCAAGAACCACACCTTCACCCGCCCAGGCTGAGGTGCCACTCGCTGTGAATGAACCGCCACCTGTTCAACAAGAAGACATCGACGCGAATGTTTCAGTGGAGGAATCTATCGGTGTATCCGCCGGGCCACCTGTTGCTCCATCAAACGAAAAAGAAGATGCCAACCAGCGTTATGTTGTAGCCACCATTGTTGTCGCAGTGGCCGATTACAACATGGCTGCAATGGATGAAGCAGAAACAGAATCCCTTTCCAGGCAAGATGTGGTGGTAACCAAACGTGTTAGACCTGTCGGAAAAGAAAGCAACCGGGCGACCACAGCCCAACCGGCCACCAGCCAACCGGCTACAGAACAAGACGACGCAGTAAATCGCAAACCGGTGACGGTGGACCGCAATGCCGCACAAAGCAACTATACGCTGGTGTTTATCAACAGCAAAGACGGCGTTCAAAAAGCCCAGGCTGAAAGCGGCAAACGCATCCTGCTTTACAACCTGCCTTACAACAACCCGATGCTTATTTCGCTCGGTGGAAAGCATTACCTCGGCACAGCCGGTCTTTTCTACGCCTTGCAGCCTGAATTGCCGACACCGCAAATGCTGACTCCGGTAAAAGACGCAGCCCTCCTCAAGACGCTCCAAGGCGAATGATATTCCACAAATACCAAGGCGCAGGCAACGATTTCATCATCGTCGATAACCGCGATGGCCATGCCACCGATATTCCCATAGCCCGCTGGTGCGACCGCCATTTTGGCATCGGTGCTGACGGACTCATGCTGCTTGAAAGCCAGGAAGGCTACGATTTCCGCATGGTCTATTACAACAGCGACGGCCGCGAAAGTACCCTTTGCGGCAATGGTGGACGCTGCCTTTCCCTCTTCGCACATCACCTTGGAATTGGCGGAGATGAATTGTACTTCATGGCAGTCGACGGCCCGCACCGCGCACGCCTGCTCGACGACGGCAATATCAGCCTGCTCATGCACGATGTATTGCATATCGAAGCCCACGGCGACGACCGCATCCTCAATACCGGTTCTCCCCATTACCTGCGCTTTGTTGACCAAAGTCCGAACCAATACGATTTGCTGCATATCGCCAAAGGAATCCGCTACAGCGAGACTTATGCGGCAGAAGGCATCAACGTCAACCTGGTCTGGCAACAAGAACCGCGGCTGCTCAGCATGCGTACATACGAAAGGGGTGTGGAAGACGAAACACTCAGTTGCGGTACAGGAGTAACCGCAGCCGCTATCGGCACACACCAACGCTCAGGCCAGGCTGAAGGGCGCTTCGAAACTACGGTAGCTACCCGCGGCGGACTGTTAAGGGTTTCCTTTGAATGCCGCATGGGTATGTACCGCCAGATCTGGCTCACGGGCCCGGCGATGAAAGTTTTTGAAGGTGAAATCTAAAATCACACCCGCCGCTTTCCCATCACGATTATCGATTTAAATCGGCAAGGCCTTTAAGCCTTTTCAATGTAACCCGGCATCAGAAGCTGCGTTCCAGTTTTTCAAGGATCCGAAACACGGCAGGACAAATAGCTGCATTGGTAACCGCCAATTGCATTTTCTGGTACATGCGCCGGTGCGTTGTATGCGGAAATTCCCTGCAGGCTTTGGGCCGGTATTCGTAGACCGAGCAATAGTTATCGGCGCCCAGAAATGGACAGGGCGTGCTGCGCATGGCATAGATGCCGTCGGTATCAAGGATGAGGTACTGTTCTACGAAGTTCCCCGGACGCATGCGGAGATGCGATGCCAGCCGCTCTATGTCCTTTTCGAACAGCATGGGCGGGGTGGTTTTACAACATTGCGCGCAGGCCAGGCAATCGATTGCAGAAAAGGCTTCCTCATCGGCCTCTGCAAACCATTCATCCAGACCGGCCGGCGGTTTCTTTCTGATCCGTGCCGCAAGCTGTTTGAAGTCTGCTGCTTTGCGGCGGGCTATTTCTGCAAGGCCGTCAGATGGATTCATCGCCGTTGGTATTTGGATGCGGTGAGGCTTTTCATGAAGGCTACCAGGTCGGCCTTTTCGCCGGCGGTCAGCCCAAGCGGGCGGGCAAGCAAGGTATCGCGACCGATGGCGTCGGGCACGAACTTCACGGGATTATCGTAGTATTCCACTACTTCCTCCAAGGTCCGGAACATCCCATTGTGCATATAGGGAGCGGTAAGCGCCACGTTGCGCAGGCCGGGCACCCGGAATCGACCGATATCAGCCGGATCGCGCGTGGCGTTATAGCGCCCGCTGTCGTTCAATTTACGTCCGTCAAACAAACCGATATTCCTGAAATCGTCAACCGTAAAATGCGGGGAGAAATGGCATTCGAAGCAACGGCCTTTGTCCAGGAACAACTGCCGGCCACGGATTGCTGCGGCTGAAATCGCATTGCTGTCGCCAAACATAAAACGGTCGAAAGGTGCATCATAGGCATCGAGGCTGCGTTCGTAGGCTGCGATGGCACGCGCCAGCAATTCGGTATCCGGTTTTTTGCCGTAGATCTTCTGAAAGGCTTTCACGTAATAGGCATCGCGGTTGAGCATCCGGTGGATTTTCTCGCGGGTCATGCCCATTTCTACCGGATGCGTGAGCGGATGCAGCACCTGATCTTCCAGGTTTGGCGAACGGCCATCCCAAAAGAGCGGGGCGCGTTCAGAAATGGAGACGAGCCCCGGCGTATTCCGCGTGGTCAATCCGCCTTTCCAGCCGCGTGAAAATGCGCTGGTATCCGAAAAGGCAAAGGCAGGGATATGGCAGGAAGCGCAGCTGATTTTCCCGTTGGCGCTGAGCCGGGTTTCAAAGAAAAGTTGTTCGCCCAGGGCTGCTTCGGTAGCAGGAAGGCTGCGACGCCAGTTCGTTGCCAGCAGGAGCAATACCATCAGCAAGCCCGACCAACGCAACATTTTCATGGCAGATCGTATTTGCGGAGGAGTTTGAGCATCACCTCCATGTCTCTTGGATAGGGCGCTTCGGTGCGTTGCAAGGTTCCATCGGGCAGCTGGAAGGCGAGACTGCGGGCATGGAGGGCAAAGCGGCGCATGAGCGGGCTGTCGTCGCCACTGACATGGCGCTTGATTTCGGACAAAAAATGCTGCTTGCCTCCGTATTGGAGGTCGCCGGCGATGCGCGCATTTTGCGATGCCAGGTGCACGCGGATCTGGTGCATGCGGCCGGTAAAGGGTTTGGCTTGCATGAGCGTGAAGTGACGGAAGACTTCCAGAGTATCAAAGATCGTGCGGGCCGGTTTGCCGTTGCGGCGGTCGATGCGAATGCGCAATGGATCGTCTGTATTGATGGGCAGGTCGACGTCGAATGCATTAAACTGCAAAGCGCCTTCCACGATACAATGGTAAATCTTCTCGACCGTACGCGCTTCGAACTGCATGGCCAGGTGTCGGTAAGCGACCGGATTCAGTGCGATGGCCAACACACCCGAAGTATCCCTGTCGAGCCGGTGGCAGAGCATTGGATCCGGATAAAAACGCCTGGCTTGTTCCAGGAGGCTTTCCTCACCGCTGCCGCTGCGTTCGTGCAAAGAAGCCACGCCGGCTGGTTTGTTCACGAGTACATAATCATCGTTATGCCAGAGTATCCAGGAACGGAATCCTTTCATATGCCGGATTTCATGCTCAGGCGGATGCGGGTCAGGATATGCTTGGTCTGCAAGGAGAAATCGCCATTCATCATCCAGTCATAATAGGAAGGTTCGTTTTTGAGCACCTGTTTTACCGTCCGGCCCTTGTGCTTTCCGAAATTGAAATAAACTTCGCCGTCGTTGCCGTAGACCATGCGGCCGGCCAGATCAGCGCGGTCGTCTTGTCCGCTAAACTTCTGGAGTTGTTCGACGCTGGCACCCAATTGCGGGTAGCGCGCCACCTGTGCTTTGAGGATTTCCCAGGTGGCACGGGTATCGGCTTCTGCGTTGTGCGCATCGGTGAGTTCGGTATCGCAATAAAAGCGGTAAGCAGCGGAGAGATCGCGTGGTTCCATGGCGTGAAAGATGCGCATGGCGTCGACAAAGCGGCGTTTTTCGTATTCCAGGTTGATGCCGCAGCGCAGAAATTCTTCAACCAGCATCGGGAAGTCGAAGCGGTTGCTGTTGAAACCGGCGAAATCGCTCTCTCCTATCCAGTGAAAAATTTCAGCTGCTTTATCGCGGAAGAAGGGCGAATCGGCGACATCTTCATCGCGTATTCCATGGATTGCGGAAGATTCAGGGGGAATAGGCATGCCGGGATTGAAACGATAGACACGGGTTTCTTCCTGACCATCGGGGTTCACCTTGATCATGCACATTTCAATGATGCGGTCTTTGGAAAAATTGATGCCGGTGGTTTCAAGATCAAACACAAGCAAGGGGCGGTGCAACTGCAGGTTCATATTCAGGTACGCGGATGTATAATCGGTTGTTTTACAAAGATACCGCAAAGCGGCGGGAGGTTCAGGTGGTTTCGCTGTCCTGGTTTAAATCGGGGCGGAGGCGGCGTGTGCGTTCCACGCTCTGTTCATGTCGCCAGGCGGCAATGCGGGCATGGTCTCCGCTGAGCAGTGTATCGGGCACCCGCTGTTCGCGGAATACCTCTGGTCGTGTATATACAGGCGGAGCCAGCAGATCGTCCTGGAAAGAATCGCTCAGCGCGGATTCTTCATTCCCAAGGACACCCGGCAACAAGCGCACTACCGCATCCGTGAGCACGGCTGCAGCAAGTTCGCCGCCTGTCAGCACATAATCGCCGACAGAGAGTTCAAGTGTTACATAGAGATCGCGTATACGGTGGTCGATGCCCTTGTAATGCCCGCAAATGAGCAACAGATTAGTGGACAACGACAAATGGTTCACGCGTGCCTGTTCCAATTTCTCACCATCGGGAGTGAGGTAAATGATTTGATCATACTTCCGCTCTGCCAGCAGCTGATCGATGCAGATGGCCAGTGGTTCGGCCATGAGTACCATGCCGGCGCCTCCTCCGAAAGGATAGTCGTCGATTTGCCGGTAGCGCCCGATGCCGTAATCGTGCAGGTTGTGCAGGTGAATCTCTGCGAGGCCTTTGTCGCGGGCGCGTTTCACCATGGAGTGGTTGATAAACCCTTCCAACAATCCGGGTACTGCGGCAATGATATCGATGCGCATGGAATCAGGAATTCATATCGAGGTAGCCATCGGGCAAGTTGGTATGGATGATACGCGATTTTTCATCCACTTCCATCACGAGCGGTGCCGGGATGAGCAATTCGCCCTTTTCTGTCCAGACTACCAGCATATCCTGACCCGGGTAGGCATCGATGCGGGTGAGTGCGCCCAGCGGACCATAGGTTTCGTCGTGTACCTGAAACCCTTGCCATTCTGATTCTTCCTCCTGTATCAGGTCTGCAGGAAGGAGGATGTTTTTACCTTCGAGGGCGGCGGCATCGGCTTCGTTCGTTACATTTTCGAGTTGGAGGATACCGCTGTCTTCATCCCAGGATTCAACAAAAAAAGGAACTCCTTTTCCATCGAACTCGACAAAAAGGAATTCCTTTTCCTGAATGGGGAATACTGAATTTGCGTCTGTGGGAAAGGCTTTCAACAAGCCGTTGAAGCCGTGTTTGCGGGCGATACGTCCGACCACTTGCAGCTGCAGAGGCAGGCCTGGAATCACACCGCGGTCCATACGGACGACAATTACTCAGCGGTAGCTTCGCCGTTGCCTTCTGTTTCGGCAGCGGTTTCGGCGTTATCGGCAGCAACCTCTTCAGCAGCGGGAACCTCTTCAGCAGCTGGTACTTCTTCAACAGCGGATACTTCTTCTGCTGCGGGTACTTCTTCTGCTGCGGGTGCTTCTTCCTCTGCAGGAACGACCAGTTTAGCAGCTACGCGGGCAGCAATGGCATCGCGCTTGGCAGCTTCCTGTTTCATTTTACCTGCGAGCGATTCCGATTTGTTACCGGCGAGGCGTTCGCGTTTGGCCTGAATACGGCCTTCTTTGTCCTGCATCCAGGCGTCGAAACGCTGGTCTGCTTCTTCCTGGCTAATGGCACCTTTGGTCACGCCTACCTGCAAATGATGCTTGTAGAGGGCTCCTTTGTACGAGAGGATTGCGCGAGCGGTATCGGTAGGCTGAGCGCCTTTGGATAACCAGCTCACGGCTTTGTCCAGGTTCAGGTCAATCGTTGCGGGATTGCTGATGGGATTGTAAGTACCCAACTTTTCAATGAACCGGCCATCTCTCGGAGCACGTGAATCCGCCACCACAATGTGGAAGAAGGCGCGCTTCTTCCTGCCGTGTCTCTGTAGTCTGATTTTTGCTGACATCTTATTGTTTTTATCCCGGGGTCTCCATTTCCGGGGGCGCAAATTTAGTATTTTTTGTACACATTACCGCGATGGTGCAAAAAACCCCGACATAAGTGCCGGGGTTTTTTATGCAAAGCAGGTCAATATGGCTTACAAAACGTCTCCAAGATAATCGTTAAATTCGGTCTTCAGTTCTGCGAAAATGCGGTCGAACGAGGCCATTCTCTCGCGCAGTGAAGCGTTGTCTTCGGTGCGTCGGTGGTCGGTTGCCACATTGTTTGCCTCCGCTTCAGCGCTGATACGTTTTTCATCGGCATCAATATCGTGATTCAGTTCATCGATAACTTCGTTGTGGCGGATGAAAGCATTCTGGAAATGCTCTGCTTTCGCCGTGATGTCGGTTTTGGTGTTGGCGGTCAGCACTTCAGACAGCCTGTTTTCAAAAGATTTGATTTCATCAGCAGCAAAAGCGAGGTTCTTTTTCCAGGTGATGTGGTCGTTGTGGAGTTCGTGGATGTACTTGGGATTGCTCATAGTAAGGTGGATTTTCGGGGTTAGTGTATAATCAGCACGGGTACTTCGCTGGTATCGGCGAGTTCGCGGCTCATGCTTTTGTGGAAGATGCGCCATGCCCAGTTGTGGTGGCGCGCTTGGATAACAATTACATCGGCATTCCTTTCTAAGGCGGTTTCGCGCAGGGTTTCAACCACCTGCTGCCCCTCCTTTTCGATGAAGGCCATGTTGAGATTGCGGTTCACATAGCTTTCGAGTTGTTCTTTATTGAAAGTTGAAACGGTCTCACCGGCCTGTTTCACATGCACGAAGGTGATATCCGGTTGATGGCGTTCTGCAAAATCGAGCAAGGCTTCTGCTATGCCTGCTTCGCTGCCGCTGAAATCGCTGGCGCAGAGCAGGTGCCTGAACCCTTTCCAGCTCGATCCTTCAGGAACCACGAGCAGCGGCATGCCCAATTGGTACACAACGTTGCCGGTATTGGTACCCATCAGCTTTTCGAGCCAATGCCGGGCGCCGTGAGTTCCCATCACCACCAGGTCGGCTTTCTCATTGCCCGCGTAATCGCTGAGGCTGGCTGTGATATCGCCCATGGCAATTTCCCCGCTTACGGGAATCGTATAGTCTGCCTTGAGCCGCTCAATCAGCTTATCCATGCTTTCACGGGCAGCACCGGCTTGTTCACCGCTAACATCGGTGATGTAATAAGCCGGCACGTACGGGTCGGGAATCGCAGCCTGAACGGCATGAAAAAGCAACAATTCGGCTCCGCTTTCCGCTCCCAGGCGGGCAGCATAGTTCACCGCGTTCATGGCGGCGTCTGAAAAATCTACCGGGACTACAATTCGTTTGAACATGGATGTATGCAAATAGACGTCAAATATCTGCTTTTCCGGCTGACCCGCGTCAGCGTTCCGTTTGAGCCTTGTCAGTTCACTTCGGCCGACAGCAAGCCGGTTTATGCGTCTCTTCTGCGAAAGCAGGGCTTATGTAGGGAATACCCAGCCCGGCTCCTTTGAGAATAAAAAACACCGCGATGACAGCCAGCGGCACGGTGCGCCAAAAGCGGCTGCGCAAAGCCAGCGAAGCCGGTGCAAAGCGCCTCCAGGCCGAAGCCAGCAAAAGAACCGGCGTATTGGCAATCCCAAATAACAACATATACAAAGCACCTTCATGCCAGGTACCGGTTGCCATGGCACCTGCCGCAGCGGCGTAAACCAGTCCGCAGGGTAGCAATCCGTTGGCTACGCCGAGCAAAAACATCCCGGCATTGCTTCCGGCCCGAACGCCAAAAAATGCCATCACATGGTTCAAACCGCTGGTAAAAACTTTTCCCGAGACCGGCTTGAGGGTAACAAACAAGGTGATCAGGATAAGACCGCCGGCGATCATCATCAGCCAGCGCTGCAGCAGAATGAGGGCAGCGGCCTGACCGAATGCGCCGAACAGCGCTCCGAACAGCATATATCCAACCCAACGACCGGGCTGGTGAAGCAGCATTTGTTTTCCGAGCGTTTGCCAGCGCTGATGCCCTGCTCCGATTCCGGCCATCAAAGGGCCACACATGCCGAGGCAGTGCAGGCTTCCGGCCAAACCGGTTACCAGGGCGGCGATGTACAAACTGTTCAAGGTATGAGCAATTGCTGAGCTTTGAAGTAGCGCTTCCCTTGCTGATGCCAGCTGCACTCAACATTCCAGAGTCCGCTTTGCCTTCCTGCCCAGGAAACTGTTTGAGAATCGGTGCCGGGTTGCAGGTTTTGTTTAAAATCCAGCTTCAGGTCGCTGGGACGCTTCAGCAATACGCTGCCTGAATCGGGCGCGTTACCGTTTCCGAAATGAATACTTACTGCACCGGCCGCGGGCAACCATTTGATTTCAAGTGCAGCCCCCAAGGTGGCAGCGTTTTGCATGGCTTGCAGCTTCTCATCGTGCCGGTTACCTTTTTCGTAATAACCTGCTTCTTCCAGCCCGTCGCCGCTGCCAGACATGATCACCACCAATGTCACGATAAAGCTCATGAATACGATCATGGCCACCACGATTCCTGTTCCCCAGTTAATGCGCATATAGTTTCAAATTTCAATCAAAAACAGGTCCGTTGAATACGAGTTTTACAGTATTCACCACTTCCCCATCCGACTTGATGATCAGCTTAAACGGGTTTGAATTCTGCTTGATATCGCCTTGTGACATTCTGACAATGACACCGGTGCTTTTGTGCTCGCCTCCTGCAACTTCGAGCTTCTCCTCCACCAATTGCAGATTGCCTTTCAGCCCTTCCATTTCAACTTCCACTTTCATGGGATCGAAGGTTTTGTTGGTGAGTTTAAGCTGGAAGAAATTGACTACTTGTCCATCGGGTTGGCGCATGAAGGTTGTACCGGGACTGCGCATCACGGAAGCCTGCAGGTCTTTCCGCAGCGCGAGCAAGGTGGCAAAAACACCGAACAGCAGTATGAAGAAAACGGTATACGCTTTCATGCGTGCGGTGTAGGAAAAAGTCTTCTTGTCGGCGATTTGCGCTTCGCTGGCATACCGTATCAGGCCGGGCGGGCGGTTGATCTTGTCCATCACGCTGTCGCAGGCATCGATACAGGCTGTGCAGGCGATGCATTCGAGCTGGGTTCCGTTTCGGATATCAATGCCTGTCGGGCATACATCGATGCACAGGCCGCAATCCACACAATCGCCCTTGCCGGCATCTACCTGGCTTTTCACCATTTTGCCGCGGGGTTCACCGCGTTGGTGATCGTAGGCAACCACCACCGAATTGCGGTCGAGCAATACGCCTTGCAGGCGGCCGTAGGGACAAATGATGACACAGACGATTTCGCGCAAACGGGCAAACACCAGATAGAAAACGGATGTAAAGACTACGATGCTGATAAAACCACCGAGATTCTGGCTGACCGGCTCTGTGATGATTTTCACCAATGCTTTTGATCCGATGATATAAGCGAGGAAAGTATTGGCTATGAGGAAGGAAATGACCCAGAACAAGCCGTGCTTCAGCACTTTTTTGCGGATTTTCTCGGCGTTCAACGGGCCTTCGTCGAGCTTTTTCTGTTGTGTGGCGCTGCCTTCGATCCAGTTTTCGATGCGGCGGAAAACCAGCTCCATAAAGACTGTTTGCGGGCAGGCCCAGCCGCACCACAGGCGACCGAAAATGCTCGTAAACAGCATGATGAAGACGATGAAGCTCAGCAGGCCGAGTGCGAGGATGTAAAAATCCTGCGGGAAGAAAGGAATACCCAGGATGATGAATTGCCGGTCGATGACATTGAACAGCATCAGCGGATGCCCGTTCACATGGATCCAGGGACCGGCGAAAAGACCCATTAACAAGGCTGCGCTGAACCATTCGCGGTATTTGTAAAACAAGCCCCGGATAATCTTGGGGTAAATCCAGACCCGGCGGCCTGTTTTAACATTCACATTGCTCAGGTGCTCCCGAAAGTCGGAAGTGTCTTTTTTCGCCATCCCTTTTATTTCTTCAACACATTGGTTTCAATGCTCAATCAGGGTGCAGGCGCTGTAGCGGTGCTGTCTGTTTGCGCCGGTGCACCGGCCTTCTCGCCTTGTGGGGCTTTGGCTGCCGGATTGCCGGCATTGGTGCCTTGCAGGCTCAATACGTAGGATGCCATGGTTTCGATTTCCGAAGGCTTCAGCACGGTATTGAATGCCTGCATGCCATTGGTGGTGCCGTTCTTAATCACTTTGAAAAGGTTCTTTACATCGGCTCCATAGACCCAGTAATCATCGGTCAGGTTCGGACCAATCAGGCCTTCTGCCTTCTGACCATGGCAAACAACGCAGCGCTTGGTGAAGACATCCTTCATCGGTGCGAGCCTGGCGGCATCGGTAACGAGTTTGGCGGTGGCTTCATCAACGTTTTCAGCGGCGTTGGCGAGCATCCATTTGCGTGCTGCTTCAGCCTGCTTCATTTCAGCCACATACTCCGTTTCCTGGCGCAGCGGATTCTCGGGCGTTGCGAGGAAACGCACGAAATAGATGATTGCAACCAGCACAGTGATGTAGAACATGTACATGAACCACGGTGGCGGCGGATTGTCGAGTTCAGTAATACCGTCGAAGTCTTCACCGAGATCGGTGTCTTTGTCGGTACTGCTGGGCTTGATTTGGAAAATACGGCCCCAGAAAGCGGTGCGGCCCTGGGTATCGGGTGCTTTCTCAGCACTGCCAAGAATGAGTCGTTCGCCCTGGTTGAGTGCTGTTACAGCATTGAACATGAAGAAAACGCCGAAGCCTATCACCAGGCTGAGGATTTTGATGGCCCACCAGATCCAGGCAGCCTGTTCACCGGGCTTGACAGCGTCTTTGCCACCGATCCAGAACACCAGCACCAACACGGCCATGGAGGCGATGAGGGTCAGCATCAGGTAGGTGCGCATCACCCGCATGCGGGCCATCGGGAACGATTTGTTCCAGAATGCTTCGCCTTCGTTGCTGTGTTTGTAGTCGGCGTAAACTTTCACCCTGTTGCTCAGGTCGATTGCCAGAAAGAGGGCGAAGATGGCTACTCCGAAAAGCAGCAGCCACCAGTTTGATATTTCGCCTCCGGCAGGGGCGAGTTTTTCCATGGTTCCCGGCATCAACAATGCTGATAGGAAAACCATCAATACAATTCCCGTGGCGGGGAAGAGAATATTCAGAATGCGTTTCATGGATGTTCTTACTTTTTAAAGGTTGAGGGAATTGTGGGCGTCCGAATCGTCTTGCAGGGGAACATGCTTCATCGTTTCGGTGTAACTGTTGCTCATGCGGTAGAGGTAAACGCATACGCCGATGAAGAAGAGGACGAAAATCATGAGCGACAAGCCCATCCAGACGTCTGCGCCTTCCAGTCTTCCCAGCATTTTATTGATCATCTTTGGGTTATTGCAGGGTTATTTGCTTTCGGCCACTTCCCCGGCCGGTTTGAGGTCGCGTCCCAGCTTGTGCAGGTAGGCGATCATGGCTACGATTTCCTTGTCGGGCTCCACCTTATAACCGTCTTTCTTGAGTTCGGCCACGATGCCTTCCGCCTGTTTCATCAGGTCTGCTTTGGCCTCTTTTTCATAGCCTTTCTCATACGGTACACCCAGGGTGCGCATAGCCTTAATCTTGCCTTCAAGAAGACTCATATCGAGGCTGTTGTCAATCAGCCATGGGTAAGCAGGCATGATGGAACCGGGTGAAGTTTCACGCGGATTCAACATGTGCATGTAGTGCCAGGTTGCGTTTTTGTACACTTTGTTGGCCGCCTTGTCGCCGCCGCGCACGAGATCGGGCCCGGTGCGCTTGCTGCCCCAGAGGAAAGGATGGTCGTATACGTACTCGCCGCTCTTGCTGTATTCGCCGTAGCGTTCGGTTTCACTGCGGAACGGACGTACCAACTGTGAATGGCAGTTGTTGCATCCTTCGCGGATATACAAATCGCGCCCTTCGAGTTCCAGCGGTGAATAGGGCTTGATACTGGATATGGTCTTCACCTGTTCCTTCACGAAAATCATCGGAACCAATTGCACCATTCCGCCGATCGATACCATAATCAGTGAGAACAGCAGCATGGTCATCGGACGGGTTTCAATCCACTTGTGCCAGTAGGCAGGTTTGCCGGCATGCGCGTCGTGCGCCTTGTCCAACGCATAAGCTTCTGCCTGTTCGTTGGCAATGAAGCTACCTTGTTTAACGGTCTTCACGAGGTTATACACCATCAGGAATACACCGCTCAGGTACAGCAAGCCACCGAATGAACGAAGCATATAGAGGAACTTGATGCGCTCTACGGTCTCAAGGAAGTTGTATTTCAGGTTGCCTGAAGCATCGAACTCTTTCCACATGAAGCCCTGGCTGAAACCGCTGAAGTACATGGGAACAGCATAGAACAGGATACCCAGTGTACCAATCCAGAAATGCTGATTGGCCATGCGCTGTGAATAGAGTTTGGTTCCCCACATTCTTGGGATCATCCAATACAGAATGGCGAAGGTGACGAAACCATTCCAGCCCAGTCCGCCAACGTGCACGTGCGCCACCACCCAATCGGTGAAGTGCGCCATGGCGTTGAAGGTTTTGAGGGAAAGCAGCGGCCCTTCGAAGGTGGCCATGCCATAGGCAACCAGTCCCACGACCATGAATTTCAGGATGGCGTCTTCCCGCACTTTATCCCAGGCACCGCGAAGCGTAAGCAAGCCGTTGATCATACCGCCCCAGGAGGGAGCGATGAGCATCACGGAGAAAATAACACCCAGCATCTGCGCCCAATCAGGCAAAGAGCTGTAGAGCAGGTGGTGCGGGCCGGCCCAGATATAGATAAAGATCAGCGACCAGAAGTGAAGAATAGAGAGTTTGTAGGAATAAACCGGGCGATTGGCCATCTTGGGCATGAAGTAGTACATCATGCCGAGGAATGGCGTCGTAAGGAAGAATGCCACCGCATTGTGACCATACCACCATTGCACCAAGGCATCCTGAACACCTGAAAACACGCTATAGCTCTTCAGGAAGCTAACGGGCAATTCAAATGAATTGACAATATGCAGCATGGCTACCGTTACCCATGTGGCGATGTAAAACCAGATGCCTACATAAATGTGCTTCTCACGGCGCTTGATGATGGTACCGAACATATTGATACCAAAAACCACCCAGGTGAGGGTGATAGCGATATCAATCGGCCATTCCAGCTCAGCATATTCCTTGGAAGTGCTGATACCCAGTGGCAGGGTAATGGCAGCTGCCACGATGATGAGCTGCCACATCCAGAAATGCGCATTGCTCAGCGCATCGCTGAACATCCGGGCCTTGAGGAGGCGCTGCAGTGAATAGTAAACACCGGTAAAAATGGCGTTCCCCACGAATGCGAAAATGACGGCATTGGTGTGCAGCGGACGAATACGTCCGAAACTCAGCCAGGAAGTCAGGTTCAGTTCGGGCAGGAAAAGCTGCATCGAGACAATCAGTCCGACCAGCATTCCGACTACGCCCCAGAGCAGGGTTGCCCAGGCAAAAGCCCGGACGATTCGGTTGTCGTAATAGAAGGTTTCCTTGTTCATTGGGTAGGATTAGTTTTTCGATTCGGTTGAAGGTTCAGTATGTGTGTTGTTGGAGGTAGAGCTTTCGGTTCCGGCGATCGGTGCATCGTCAAAAAGCACGCGCATACCGGGTGTAACGAGGTCTTCGCCCTGGCCCGATTTCACCCACCAGATGAAGACCATCAGGAAGAGCAGACCGAGGCTGAGACTGCAGAGAATGAGGAGTGGTATAATATTCACAATAGGGATTCCTTTCTGGCAAAGAGGCGGGTGCGGTACACGGCGAAAAGCGCTACTGATATGCTGCTTACCGGCATCAGCACAGCAGCAAAAAGAGGCGACAACTGGCCGCTGGCAGCAAACCAAAGGCCGATGGCATTGTAAATCAGGCTGAAGTAAAAACTCTCGCGCGATGCTCTTGCCGTTTGGGCAGCAAAGCGCATGAAAACGGGGAAACGATGCAGGTCGCTGTGCAACAATATGGCGGATGATGCGGGTGTAAACTGGGTCACATCCTGTGCCAGCACCACGCCTGCATGTCCGGCTTTCAGTGCGCCTGCGTCGTTGAGGCCGTCGCCGATCATCATCACCTTGCGGCCTTTCTCTTCCAGTTCGCGGATATAAGCAACCTTGGAGGCCGGGTCGTGGCGGAAGCGGAGCGATTCGAATACCCCCGTCAATTGCAGTTCCAGCTGACGGAGGTCTTTGTCGCTGTCGCCTGAAAGCAGAGACAATCGGTAAGACGGTTGCAAGGATTGCAATACAGCCGGCACTTCAGCACGCAAAGGATTGTGGGTGAGGAAGCTTCCTGCCAGGCTGCCGTCGAGGCTGATGCCTACCGCATTGCCATGGACATTTTCGTTCGGTTTGTTGCCGGGAAGATTGGGCAGCACCCATTCCATGCGGCCGATCCGAAGCACATGCGCTCCGAACCTAGCTTCCAGCCCCATCCCCGGTTTCTCATGAAAGCTATCTGGTTTGGGTAATGCTGATACAGCCAATTCACGGCAAAGGGCTGCGCTGTATGGATGCGTGGACTGCGCGGCAGCTGCTGCAGCGAAAGCCTTTACTTCAGGCTTTTGCAGCACATGCATCCAACTGATTTCAGTTTGCGCCGGATTGGTCAGCGTTCCTGTTTTGTCAAAAACGATGTGGTTGATGCCGGCCAGGGTCTCCACCACTTCCGGGTTGCGGAGATAGAAACCGTTGCGGCCCAGAATGCGGGTTGCATTGCTGAGTGCAAAAGGCGTAGCGATGGCCAGGGCGCAAGGACATGCCACCATCAATACAGCGGTAGCCGCAAACATGGCCGTGGAGAGATCACGTGGAAGCCAGAAAAGAAAGGCGATGGCAGCCAGCAGTACCGTTCCGAGGGTAAACCATTTGCTCACCTTGTTGGCGAAAATGCTCACGGCACCGAGCGGTTCTCCTTTGCGGGCGGCATTGCTCCACATCTGGCGCAGGCGGCTTTCGGTGAAAGGTCTTACCACTTCCATTTCCAAGGCACCTTCCACGGCGCGCCCGCCGGCATACAGCATCTCACCGGCTACCTTGTAAACCGGTTCAGCTTCACCGCTCACATAGCTGTAATCTATGAGTGCATTGTGCGACATGAGAATGCCGTCGCCGGGAATCAGTTCCTGGTTGCGCACTGCCACGCGGTCTCCGGCTTCTAGATCAAATACACGGATGGCTTTATTGACCCCGTCGCGTATGACACGGGTTGAAAGGGGGAAAAAGCGGGCGGCATCGCGATCGAAGCGAATGGCATCCCATGTGCGTTCCTGCAGCCATTTTCCGATAACGAGGAAGAAAATCAGTCCGGTAAGGGAATCGAAATATCCGGGGCCGGTCTGGCTGATTACTTCATACGCAGAGCGCAGCCAGAGGGCAGAGATACCGAGAATGAGCGGAACATCTACCGAAATTTCACGGCGCTGCCAGCTGATAAAGGATTGTTTATAAAAATGGCCTGCCGAGAACACTAGCACCGGAATGGAAAGCAGGAGATTTAACCATGAAAACAATTGTTTAAACCCCTGTTCTTCGAGCCCCAGGTATTCGGGGAAACTGAAGAGCATGATATTGCCAAAACAGAATCCGGCGACGGCCAGTTTGATCAAGGTTTTGCGGTTTCCGGGTGCTCCACTGTTGCGGCTGTCGGGCACCAGCGAAGGCGAATACCCCAAGGCATCGAGCAAACGAACGATGTCTGTAAACGATGTAGATTTCGGATTAAAAGACAGCTCGAGTTTCTTTTTAATAAAATCGACGCGTGTATATA